>CAXUEV010000151.1:0-4701 GCA_964250105.1 uncultured Sphingomonadaceae bacterium | reverse complement strand
CGATCATCCCGGCGGGCGCGGCCGAGCTCCGCCGCCGCTGCGAGGCGGCACTCCCCGGCTGGGGCCAGCCGCGCTGCGAATTGGTCTCGGGCGGCTTCTACAAGAGCCAGGCGCTCGAGCTGGTCCGGCCATGAGCGCCAAAGGCCGCATCTGGAGCCGGATCGGCACCGAGTTCCTGCCGTTCGCCGACGTCGCGAGCGCCGAGCTGCCGATGAAGCGGCTGCTGCGCCTGTCGCTGTTCCAGATCACCGTCGGCATGGCGGCGGTGATGCTGATCGGCACGCTCAACCGGGTGATGATCGTCGAGCTCGACGTGCCGTCGTGGCTCGTCGCGCTGATGGTGTCGCTGCCGCTGGTGTTCGCGCCGCTGCGCGCGCTGATCGGCCACAAGTCGGACAACCACCGCTCGATCCTCGGCTGGAAGCGCGTGCCCTACATCTGGTTCGGCACCTTGCTCCAGTTCGGCGGCTTCGCGATCATGCCCTACGCGCTGCTGATCATGGCCGGCGACACGACCGGCAACCCCGACATCGGCGTGGCGGCGGCGGGCATCGCCTTCCTGATGGTGGGTGCCGGCATGCACACCGTCCAGACCACCGGCCTCGCGCTCGCGACCGACCTCGCCCCGCCCGACGCGCGGCCGCGCGTCGTCGCGCTGATGTACGTCATGCTGCTGATCGGCATGATGATCAGCGCGGTCGTCATCGGCTCGGCGCTCGCCGACTTCAGCCATATGAAGCTGATCCGCATCGTCTGCGGCGCGGCGGTGCTGACGATGGTGCTCAACCTCGTCGCGCTGTGGAAGCAGGAGGCGCGCAACCCCGCCGCCACCAGCCGCGCCGTCGCCGCGCCCGAATTCCTCGCCACGTGGCGCAGCTTCATCGCCCAGGAACGCAGCGTCCGCCTGCTGATCGCGGTCGGCTTCGGCGCGGCGGCGTTCAACATGCAGGACGTGCTGCTCGAACCCTATGGCGGCCAGGTGCTCGGCATGTCGGTCGGGGCGACGACGACGCTGACCGCGATGTGGGCGTTCGGCACGCTCGTCGGGCTCGGCATCGCCGCGCGGCTGCTCGGGCGCGATTATGATCCGAACCGGCTCGCGGGCTACGGCGTCGTGCCCGGGCTCGTCGCCTTCGCCGTCGTCGCCTTGTCGGGGCCGCTCGGCTCGCCGGTGCTGCTCGGGCTCGGCGTAGCCGGCATCGGCTTCGGCGGCGGGCTGTTCTCGGTCGGCACGCTGACCGCGGCCATGGCGCTGGCCAGGGACGGCAACGCCGGGCTGGCGATCGGCGCGTGGGGCGCGGTCCAGGCGTCGTGCGCCGGGCTCGCCATCGCCGGCGCCGGCATCATCCGCGACGTCGTCGCCGGGCTCGGCGCCAGCGGCGCGCTCGGCACCGCGCTGAGCGGCCCGGGGGCGAGCTACAGCCTGCTCTACACGCTCGAGATCGTGCTGCTGTTCGCGACGCTTGCGGCGATCGGACCGCTGGCGCGCACGACCTATTCGACGCAAGATACGACCAATCGAAAGTTCGGCCTGACCGAGCTTCCGGCCTGACGGGGAGAGACGCGCGTGAGGACATATCTCGTAGGCAACACCGACCTCGCCGAGCTGGCGCTGTGGGCGTTCTTCATCTTCTTCATCGGGCTCGTCGTCTACCTGCGCCGCGAAGACCACCGCGAGGGCTATCCGATGGAGGACGACGTCACCGGCGCCTTCGGCCGCCTCAGCCTCTTCGCCCGCGCCGACAAGGCGTTCATCCTGCCGCACGGCAACGGCATCGTCTACCGCCCCGGCAAGCGCGACACCGAGAAGCCCAACCCCGCCACGCGCCGCCTGTCGCCCTATTCGGGCGCGCCGATCGAGCCGACCGGCAACCCGCTCGTCGACGGCGTCGGCCCGGCCGCCTGGGCCGAACGCGCGCACCGCCCCGACCAGACGATGGAGGGCCACGCCAAGATCGTGCCGATCGACCGCAGCCACGGCTTCCGCATCGCCGCCAAGGACCGCAACCCGATCGGCATGCCGGTGTTCGGCTGCGACGACGTCATGGCCGGCGTCGTCGCCAACGTCTGGGTCGACCAGGCCGAGCGGCTGATCCGCTACCTCGAGGTGCGGCTGATGGGCGACGCCGGCGGCGCCGGGCGGACCGTGCTCGCGCCGATGTTCATGAGCCAGGTCAACCAGCGCCGCGGCACGGTCAGGGTCGACGCGATCCGCGCCGACCAGTTCGCCGACGTCCCCGCGACCGAGAGCGACAGCCAGATCACGATGTACGAGGAGGAGCGGATCCAGGGCTATTACGGCGGCGGCTATCTCTACGCCAAGCGCTCGCGGATGGAGCCGTTCCTGTGAGCGAATACGCCAACGAGCCGATCCGCGGCCTGCCCGGGCTGCTGCCCGCGGGCGAGCATATCCTGTGGCAGGGCGGGCCGGCGTGGCGCGCGCTGGCGCGCCGCGCGCTGCACACGCACCTCGTCGCCGGCTATTTCGCCGTCCTCGTCGCGTGGAGCCTGCTCAACGTCGCCACCGGCGCGACGCCGCTCGCGGTGGCGCTGCCCGGGCTCGGCATCACCATCGGCGTCGGCGCCGGCGCGGTCGCGCTGCTCGCCCTGCTCGGCTGGCTGATGGCGCGGACGACGGTCTACACGATCACCAACCGCCGCATCGTCATGCGCTTCGGCGTGGCGCTGCCGAAATGCGTCAACCTGCCGTTCGGCCAGATCGACGCCGCCGGCCTCCAGGTCAACGCCGACGGCACCGGCGACCTGCCGCTGGCGTGCAAGGCGACGCGGCTCGGCTTCGTCCATCTCTGGCCGCACGTCCGGCCGTGGCGGATCGGCCGGCCCGAGCCGATGCTGCGCAGCCTCGCCGAGCCGCAGGCGGTCGCCAGGCTGCTCGCCGCCGCGCTCGCGGCGGAAGTCCCCGGCCACCGCCTCGCGCCCGCCGCGCCGACCGCCGCGCAGGTGTTCGCGCCCGTGGGGACGCTCGCGGCATGAGCGAGATCGACGACAAGCCGTTCCCGAAGCTGCCGCTGATCGGCGCCGGGCTGCTCGTCGGCCTGACGATCCTCGTCGCCGCCGGGCCGCGGCTCGGCTATCTGCCGCCGGTCGAGACCGCCGCCGCCGACCGCGTCGCCGACCATGTTCCCGTCGTCGAGGTCCGCAACCTGCGCTTCATCGACCGCGCCGACGGGGCGCTGGTGATCGACGACGTCGACCGCGGCACCGTCGCCGCGGTCCTGCCGCACGGCACCAACAACGGCTTCGTCCGCGGCGTGCTGCGCGGCATGGCGCGCGACCGGCTGCTGCGCCAGGTCGGGCAGCAGCCGCCGTTCCGCCTGACCTTGTTCGGCGACGGCGCGCTGACGCTGTTCGATCCGTCGACCGGGCGCAACGTCGAGCTCGGCTCGTTCGGCCCGACCAACCGCCAGTCGTTCGCCGAGCTGCTCCTGCTCCACCGCCCGCAGCCGAGCGCCGCCGCCATCGCCGGGCGGGTCGAGCTGTGAGGCTGTTTCATACCGAAACCGCGACCGCGTGCACGGTCGAGGTCGAGCACAGCAACGAGAGCCTGCACGCGCATGTCGCGCTCGACGGCGATCCGGCGATCGGCCCGGGCGACCGCGTCCGCGTCCACGGCGCGCCGATCCGCCTCGCCTTCGGCGAGCGCATCGTCGTCCGCCGCGGCGCGACGATCGCCCGCGCCACCCGCCTGACGCGCGCCTGGACGCGCTTCGCCGGCCATTTCGGCATGGCCGAGCTCTACGAAGTCAGCTTCACCGCGAGGGTCCTGTGAACGCCCATAGCAAGGTCGACCGGTCCGACGCGTCGCAGGCGCTGGCGCAGGCCGACACCGTCCTGTCGCCGCGCTTCTACACGACCGACTATGCGGCGATGGACCGGATCGACGTGACCCCGGTCCGCGCCGAATGGGACGCGCTGATCGCCGAGATGCGGCGCGACGCCAACCGCCACCATTTCCGCCGCACGCCCGAGTTCGACGGCGTCCTCGACCGCCTCGAGCCGGCGCTGCGGCAGGAGTTCGTCGACTTCCTCGTGTCGTCGATGACGTCCGAATTCTCCGGCTGCATCCTCTACGCCGAGATCGCCAAGCGCGTGACCAACCCCGACGTCCGCGACCTGTTCAAGCTGATGAGCCGCGACGAGGCGCGCCATGCCGGCTTCCTCAACGACACACTCAAGGACGCCGGCATCGGCGTCGACCTCGGCTTCCTGACCAAGACCAAGAAATACACGTATTTCCGGCCGAAGTTCATCTTCTATGCGGTCTATCTGTCGGAGAAGATCGGCTATGCGCGCTACATCACGATCTTCCGCCATCTGCAGGCGCACCCCGACAGGCGCTTCCACCCGATCTTCAAGTTCTTCGAGAACTGGTGCAACGACGAGTTCCGCCACGGCGACGCCTTCGCCCTGCTGCTGCGCGCCGACCCGGCGCTGCTGACCGGGTTCAACCGCCTGTGGGTCCGCTTCTTCCTCGTCTCGGTCTATGCGACGATGTACGTCCGCGACCACGCCCGCCCGGCGTTCCACGCGGCGCTCGGCGTCGACATCGACGCCTATGACTATAAGGTGTTCGACGTGACCTCGGCGATCAGCCGGCAGGTGTTCCCGATCACCCTCGACACCGACGCGCCGGCGTTCCGCCGCGGCCTCGCGCGGATGCTGGCGCTGTCGAACGGGCTC
>CAXUEV010000150.1:0-4714 GCA_964250105.1 uncultured Sphingomonadaceae bacterium | reverse complement strand
TGAAGAAGGTGATGACGAAATCGTCGAGGCTGAGCGTGAAGGCGAGCAGCGCGCCGGCGATCAGCGACGGCGTCAGGTGCGGCACCAGCACGTCGCGGAACGCCTGGATGTCCGACGCGCCGAGGTCGCGCGCGGCCTCCTCCTGCGCGCGGTCGAAGCTGGCGAGGCGGGCGCGGACGACGACCGCGACGAAGGGGAAGCTGAACGAGATATGGGCGATGACGATCGGCCCGAGGCTGAGCGGCCAGGGCAGGTCCTGCGGCCACGGCACGACGCGGGCGAAGAAGACCAGCATCGCCACGCCCATGCAGATCTCGGGCACGACGATCGGCATCGCCATCGCGCCCTCGAACAGCGTCTTGCCACGGAACCGGAACCGCCACAGCGCGACCGCGGCGAGCGCGCCGAGGACGACGCTGGCGATCGTCGACAGCAGCGCGATCGTCAGCGAGTTGCCGAACGCGGTCAGCAGCGACGCGTCGGTCAGGGCGACGCGGTACCAGTCGAGGGTGAAGCCGCGCCAGACGATGTTGCGCCGGCTGTCGTTGAAGCTGAACGCGACGAGGGTCGCCAGCGGCGCGTAGAGGAACAGCCCGACGACGACGAGCCACAGCCGCAGCGGCCAGCGGCGCAGATAGTCGAGCGGACCCGGCGGCGGGCGCCTCATCTATCTGCCCATGCCGGGGAGGATTTCACCGGGCTTGTCTCCGTCCGAGCATCGCCTGCGCCGCGACCATGATGAAGGTCAGGTACATCAGCAGGAACGACAGCGCCGCGCCGAACGGCCAGTCGTTGGCGCGCTTGAATTGGCGCTCGATGACGTTGGCAATCATCTGGCTGTCCGGGCCGCCGAGCAGGTCGGGGGTCAGATACGCGCCGAGCGCCGGGATGAAGGTGATCAGGATGCCCGACAGGATGCCGGGCAGGGCGAGCGGCACGACGATCCGCATCATCGTCGCGAAATGCCCGGCGCCGAGGTCGAGGCTCGCCTCGATCAGCGACCGGTCGAGCCGGTCGAGCGCGGCGTAGAGCGGCAGGACCATGAACGGCAGGTGGACATAGACCAGCCCGAACAGCACCGCGGCATTGTTGTGGAGCAGTTCGAGCGGCACGAACGGCGGCAGCGACCAGATGCTGCCGAGCCGGTTCCAGACGAAGGCCAGCGTCCAGTTGATATAGCCCTGGTTCCGCAGCACCGCGATCAACGCGTAGGTGCGGATCAGCAGGTTGGTCCAGAACGGCAGCATGACGAACAGCAGCAGCCAGGTCTTGGCGCGCGGCGGTGCGAAGGTGATCGCCAGCGCCACCGGGAAGCCGGCGACGAGGCAGATCAGCGTCGTCAGCGCGGCGACGCCGGCCGACTTGACGAAGATGCCGAGATACAGCGGCTCGAGCGTCCGCGCGTAATTGGCGAAGGTGCCCGAGATGTCGATGTCGGTCAGCCCGGCGTTGCGGCCGAAGCTGTACGCCCAGACCACCGCCAGCGGCACGATGAAGAACAGCGTCAGCCACAGCAGCGGCGGCCCGAGCGTCGCCGCCAGCGTTCCCCGCGCCTGCCGCCACGCCTCGCCGGCCACCGCCTCAGGCCGCGCGCATCCGGGTGACCGCGTCCTCGAACGCCGCCTGCTTCTCCGCCCCCTCGAAGCGGCCGTACTGGCACTTCGCCAGCGACGCCGCGGTCGGGAAGATCACCGGGTTGTCGCGGTAGCTCGCGGGCATCAGCGCCTTCGCCGCGGCGTTCGGCGTCGGGTAGAGGATCGTCTCGGAGATGCCCTTGCCGACCTCGGCGTCGAGCAGATAGTCGATGAAGCGGTGGGCGTTGTCGGGCCGCGGCGCGCCCCTGGGGATGCACAGCGTGTCCGAGTTGAGCAGGCTGCCTTCCTTGGGGATGACGAAGGCGAGATCGGGATCGTCCTTCATCACCTGGGCGATGTCGCCGTTGTATTCGACGACGATGTCGACGTCGCCGGCGAGCAGCATGTCCTGGCCGTTGTCCTCGTGGAACGCCTTGATGTTGGGCTTCTGGCGGATCAGCATGTCGCGGACGCGGTCGATCGTCGGCTGGTCGACGCC
Organism: uncultured Sphingomonadaceae bacterium; assembly: GCA_964250105.1. Lineage (GTDB taxonomy): Bacteria > Pseudomonadota > Alphaproteobacteria > Sphingomonadales > Sphingomonadaceae > Polymorphobacter_B. The sequence goes on along the minus strand of CAXUEV010000150.1, from coordinate 2,641 downwards.
GACCAGCGAATGTCCGAGATATTTGGCCCCGAGCCGGATCAGGTCGGCCGATTCGCTGAGCAGCGCGATGCGGCCCTTGTAGCGGTCCGAATCGTAGACCCATTTCCAGCTGTCGGGGACGCCGCCGGGCAGGTCGCCCATCTTCGATTTGCGGTAGCCGAGGCCGAGCACGAGCCAAGTGTACGGCATCGAGAAGCGCCGCCCGGGATCATAGTCGGGATTGATGAACGCCGGGTCGATGTTCTTGATGTTCGGCACCTTGGCATGGTCGATCGGCTCGAGCATGCCGGCGCGCGCCATCCGTTCGACGAACTCGTTCGACGGCACGACGACGTCGAAGCCGGGATTGCCCGCCTTGAGCTTGGCGAACAGCTCGTCGTTCGTCGCGAACAGGCTCATGTTGACGGCGATGCCCGTCGCCTTCTCGAAGTCGGCGAGCGTCGTCTTGCCGATATACGTATCCCACGTGTAGAAATTGAGCTTCGCGTCCTCGCCGTTCGCCGACGCCGCCTTCTTCGGCGAACAGCCGGCCGCGGTGAAGCTGATCCCGACCGCCGCCGCGCCGAGCGCCGCCAGCACGCCGCGCCGGGTTCGCGAATTCTCGAAATGCGTCACAGTCCAGGCCCCCTCATACCGCACGCCCAAGCTGACGGGGATCGCGGCGTTAGTCCAGAGGCGGCGTCGGCTGCGCGCGGCATTCGGCCGATTCGTTGTCGCGGCGCGGCCGTGGCGGCCAGCGCCGATGCGCGTTCGCTGAGTTCCGCTATCATCAACGAGAAGGAGAATCGGATGCACATCGCATTGTTACGGCTCTGAAGTCCGTTAACGTGCCGGACGAGAAGGCCGCCAAGGTTGTTGAAGCAATTGAGGAGTTTCTGGCCGTGAAAGATCAAGGAAGCGACCGCCGAGCTCGTCACGCAGCAGACGGCCACAATTGGCTTATCGGCCCGCTTGGCTCGATTATCGCGATCGGCGTGCTGATCTCTGCCTTGTCGCCGATCATCACGAAGCTGATCCACTGACGTAACCGGGAGCGGCTTCGGCCGTAGCGGGCGCGGAAGTTGACGATCTTGACGCCACGTCGGATCGAAACGCACCTGTCGCGATTGGCTGATGGCACGGACGGCTGGCGGAGAGCGGGCGGATCATGGCGCGACGCTAACCCGGCGGCGGGGCTGTAGGACAGCGGTTTCGGAGGGTGCAGTGCCCTCTCCCGGGCGGCTACGCCGCCGGTCCCTCTCCCCTTGAGGGAGAGGGACAGCAGCGGAACGCGGCGGGAGAGGGGGCTGACTTTATCTCACCGGATCGCCCAGCGCATAGCCGCGGCCCCAGACGGTACGGATCGCGGTCGCGCCGCCTTCGCCCGCGGCGGCCAGTTTCTTGCGCAGCTTGCTGACGAAGACGTCGATGATCTTGATCGCCGGCTCGTCGCGGCCGCCGTATAGGTGGTTGAGGATCATCTCCTTGGTGATCGTGTTGCCCTTGCGCAGGGCGAGCACCTCGACGACCGAATATTCCTTCTCGGTCAGCCGCACCGGCCGGCCGGCGACGGTGACCATCCGCGCGGTCAGGTCGACGACCATCGATCCGGCGCTGACCCGCGACGCGGCGTGGCCGGTGCTGCGCCGGACGAGCGCATGGACCCGCGCGACGAGTTCGTCGCGGTGGAACGGCTTGGTCAGATAGTCGTCGGCACCGAAGCCGAAGCCGGCGACCTTGCTGGCGATCTCGCCGTCGCCGCTGAGGATCATCACCGGAGTGGCGATCCTGGCCTCGCGAAGCCGCCGCAGCACCTCATAGCCGTGGAGATCGGCCAGCGCGAGATCGAGCAGGATCGCGTTATAGTCGTAGAGTTCGGCGAGCTCGATCCCGGTCTCGCCGCTCGGCGTCCATTCGAACTCGATGCCGGTTCCGGCGAGCATCAGCGATATCGCGCGCGCGGTCAGCCGCTCGTCGTCGATGAGGAGGATCCGCATGGGTGCACCTTTGCGACACGTTTTTTTTCCGAAGGACGTGCCTGCCGCGTGTCGGCAGGAGGTAACGGCGACATCCACGAGCCCCATCCGGCCCGGACACGTCGTCGTCTCGTCAATCGGCCACGCGGCCCCCACCGGCTAAGGCCCGGACGGCCCTGAAGTCGGCATCACGACCGCAGTCGTAGCCAACCTGGGCAAGCCGCCCGCAATGCGACGCAACGAACACGACACCGACCCGATACAGCAAACAGCCGCGGCATGTACAGTCAGGTGCGAGTACGGAAATGTACATTCAGATTCGTCACCGCGTCAAGCGATTTGAAGGCGTTGCCTCCATTTTGAAACGATTTTACCGTTAGGCACGTCGATCGCCGCGACCTCGCCGACGGGCGCGTTCAGGCCGAGCGCAGCACCCAGTCGTAGTCGAGCGGCGTCACCACCTCGTTGTATCGCTCGTGCTCGACGCGCTTGACGCAGGCGTAGATGTCGACCGGCTGCGCGCCGAGATAGGCGACCAGCGTCTCCGAGCGGGCGAAGCGCTCGATCGCATAGGCCCAGTCGGTCGGCAGCCGCTCGCCGGTCTCGCCGTAGCCGTCGCCGGCGATCGGCGGACCGGGGTCGGCGCGGCGGGTCAGGCCGTCGTGGACCCCGGCGAGGACGGCGGC
>CAXUEV010000149.1:0-4726 GCA_964250105.1 uncultured Sphingomonadaceae bacterium | reverse complement strand
CCTCGCCGCGCCGCCGCCGCCCGCCACCGGACCGCCGCTCCCCGTCTGAACAGCCGATGCCGGCGCGTTCGCGCTGCCGGCCGCCGTCGTCTTCAGACCAGGAAATTGCCCGATGCTTCGCCTTGCCTGCGCGTGCGCGACCATGTCGCTGCCCGCCGCCGCCGCTGCGGCCACCGCCGACCAGATCGTCGTCACCGCCTCGAAGATGTTCCCTTCGATCGACCACCCGCCGTCGACCGCCGCCTCGATCGACGCCGCGACGATCGCGGCGACGGTCAACGCGATCAGCGTCGAGGACACGCTCAAATATCTGCCGAGCCTGATCGTCCGCAAACGCTATGTCGGCGACGTCCAGGCGCCGCTGGCGACGCGCACGAGCGGGCTCGGCGCCAGCGCACGCAGCCTCGTCTATGCCGACGGCGCGCTGCTGTCGGCGCTGATCGGCAACAACAACAGCATCGCCAGCCCGCGCTGGGGGCTGGTCAGCCCGCAGGAGATCGCCCGGATCGACGTCCTCTACGGGCCGTTCGCCGCCGCCTATCCGGGCAACTCGATCGGCGCCGTGGTCAACATCACGACGCGCCTGCCCGACGCGCTCGAGGGCACGCTGACCGCGGGCACCAACCTCCAGCAGTTCCACCAGTACGCGACACGCGCGACGCTGCCGTCATACACCGCCGGCGCGACGCTCGGCGACCGCTTCGGTCCGCTGGCGCTGTTCGCCAGCGTCGACCATGTCACCGGCAACACCCAGCCCGAACTCTACGTCACCGCGCTGCGTCCCGGCACGACGAGCACCGCCGGACGGCCGGCGACGGGTGCGGTCGACGCCGTCAACCGCACCGCCGCGCCGATCAAGGTCCTCGGCGAGAGCGGCATCCAGCACCAGCACCAGGACATAATCAAGCTCAAGGCGGCGCTCGACGTCGCCCCCGGCGTGCGGCTGACCTATGTCGGCGGGCTGTTCCTGAACGATACCGACGCGAGCGCCCGGACCTATCTGACCGACACCGCCACCGGGCTGCCGGCCTATGCCGGCGCGGTCAACCTCGACGGCCGGCTCTACACGATCGCCCCGGCGGCCTTCTCGGGCGGCGTCTACCGTTACCGCGAGCGCCACTGGTCGCACGCGCTGTCGGCGACGGGGAGCGGCGACCGCTTCGACTGGCAGGTCGTCGCCACGCTGTACGACTTCGCCGACGACGTCCAGCGCGTGCCGGCGACCGCGCTGCCCGCCGCCGCCGCCGGCGGTGCCGGCACGATCACCCGGCTCGACGGCACCGGCTGGCGCACGCTCGACGCCAAGGCGGCGTGGCGGCCGGGCCGCCATGCCCTAAGCGTCGGCGCGCACTACGACCGCTTCCGGCTCGACAGCAACCGCTACGCGACGAACGACTGGCGCGACGGCACGGCGGGGGCGCTCAACCTCGCCTCGCGCGGAACGACACGGACCGCGGCGCTGTGGGTGCAGGACGCGTGGACGTTGCTGCCGCGGCTGACGCTGACGCTCGGCGGCCGGTACGAATGGTGGCGGGCGTATGACGGGGTCAATGTCTCGCCGGCGCTCGCGGTCGACCAGCCCCGGCTGACGGCGAACCGCTTCTCGCCCAAGGCATCGCTGGCGTGGGCGGCGGCACCGGCGCTGACCGTCCGCGCCTCGTTCGGCCAGGCGTACCGCTTCCCGACCGTCGCCGAGCTGTACCAGCTCGTCACCACGCCGGTGCCGGCGGTGCCCGACCCGACGCTCCGGCCCGAGCGCGCCCGGTCGGAGGAGCTCGCGGTCGAGCGCCGCGACGCGCGCGGCAGCCTCCGCCTGTCATTGTTCAACGAGGCGATCGCCGACGCGCTGATCTCGCAGACCGGGCCGCTGCCCGGCACCGCGGCGTTCGGCACCTTCGTCCAGAACGTCGACCGCACCCGCGCCCGCGGCGTCGAACTCGCCGGCCAGCGAACCGACATCGTCCCCCGTCTCGACGTCTCGGGCAGCGTCACCTACGCCGACGCCGAGGTTCGCCGCGATGCCGTGCTGCCGCGCGCCGAGGGCAAGACGCTGGCGGGCGTGCCGCGGTGGAAGGCGACGCTGGTCGGCACGTGGCGTGCGACCGACGCGGTGTCGCTGACCGCGGCGGCCCGCTACGCCAGCCGCATCCGCGGGACGATCGACAACAGCGACGTCGTCGGCAACACCTATCAGGGGTTCTACAAATATCTCGTCGTCGACCTTCGCGCCGAAATCCGCGCGACCGATCACATGACGTTCGCCGTCGGCGTCGACAACGTCAACAACGACCGCTACTTCCTGTTTCACCCGTTCCCGCAGCGCTCGTTCGCCGCCGAGCTGACGTACCGGCTGTGACGACGGAGTGGAGGGCGAATGTGCGGCATCGTCGGACTGTTTCTGAAGGACGCGGCGCTCGAGCCGCAGCTCGGCCGGCTGCTCGCCGACATGCTCGCGGTGATGACCGATCGCGGCCCCGACAGCGCCGGCTTCGCCGTCTATAGCGACGCCGCGCCCGGCCAGGCGAAGCTCAGCGTGCGCGGCGTCGGCGGCGATGTCGCGACGGCACTCGGCACGGCGCTCGGCGTCGCCGTCACCGCCGTGCCGCACGACACGCACAGCGTCGTGTCGCTGCCCGCGGCGCAGGAGGGCGCCGCGCGCGCCTGGCTCGCCGCGCACCGCCCCGATCTGGCGATCATCGGCACCGGCCGGCGGATCGAGCTGTTCAAGGAGGTCGGTCTGCCCGCCGACGTCGCGCGCCGCTTCGGCCTGCCCGGCATGGCCGGCAGCCACGGCATCGGCCATACCCGCATGGCGACCGAATCGGCGGTGACGACGGCGGGAGCGCATCCGTTCTCGACCGGTGCCGACCAGTGCCTGGTGCACAACGGCTCGCTGTCGAACCACGCCAGCCTGCGCCGCACGCTGGTGCGGCAGGGCATCGACTTCGCCACCGACAACGACAGCGAGGTCGCCGCCGGCTATCTGACGTGGAAGATGCGCGAGGGAGCGACGCTCGCCCAGGCGCTCGAGGCGGGGCTCGACGAGCTCGACGGCTTCTTCACCTTCGTCGTCGGCACCGAGAACGGCTTCGCCGTGGTGCGCGATCCGGTCGCGTGCAAGCCGGCGGTCATGGCCGAGACCGACGCCTATGTCGCCTTCGCCTCCGAATATCGCGCGCTCGCCGGCCTGCCGGGGATCGCCGCGGCGCGGGTGTTCGAGCCCGAGCCGGCGCGCGTCTACGCTTGGCAGCGGCACTGATGCAGCAGGTCGATGTCGCCACGACCGGGCGCAGCGCGATCAACGCCATGCTCCAGGCGTTGCCCCGCGACACCAACGAGACAGCGTGGCGGCTGCTCAACCCCGCCGGGCAGCACGCACTGGCGGTCGGGCTCGACGCGCCGATCACCGTCACCATCGCCGGCCATGCCGGCTATTACTGCGCCGGCATGAACCAGCACGCGACGGTCGTGGTCGCGGGCAATGCCGGCGTGGGCGTCGCCGAGAACATGATGTCGGGCAAGGTCCACGTCCAGGGCGACGCCAGCCAGTCGGCCGGGGCAACGGCGCACGGCGGGCTGCTGGTGATCGACGGCAACGCCGCGGCGCGCTGCGGCATCTCGATGAAGGGGGTCGATATCGTCGTCAAAGGCTCGATCGGGCCGATGAGCGCGTTCATGGCGCAGGCGGGATCGCTCGTCGTGCTCGGCGACGCCGGCGACGCACTCGGCGATTCGATCTACGAGGCGCGGCTGTACGTGCGCGGCACGGTCAGGAGCCTCGGCGCCGACTGTATCGAGAAGGAACTGCGCGACGAGCACCGCGCCGAGCTGCGCCGCCTGCTCGACGCGGCGGGCGTCGGCGACGTCGATGTCGACGCGTTCCGCCGCTACGGCTCGGCGCGCCGGCTCTACAATTTCCACGTCGACAACGCGTCGGCGTATTGAGGCGGACGCATGACCGACACACCCCGCACGCTGCCGCGCCAGTCGGCGACGTTCGATCCGCACACTATGGCCGAAATCCGCCGCGCGGCGGCGACGGGCATCTACGACATCCGCGGCGCCGGCACCAAGCGCGCGCTGCCGCACTTCGACGACCTGCTGTTCCTCGGCGCGTCGATCTCGCGCTATCCGCTCGAAGGCTATCGCGAGAAGTGCTCGACCGACGTGTGGCTCGGCACGCGCTTCGCCAAGAAGCCGATCCACCTCAAGATCCCGGTGACGATCGCCGGCATGAGCTTCGGCTCGCTGTCGGCGCAGGCGAAGGAGGCGCTCGGCCGCGGCGCGACGGTCGCCGGCACCTCGACCACCACCGGCGACGGCGGCATGACGCCCGAGGAGCGCGTCCAGTCGCAGACGCTCGTCTACCAATATCTGCCGTCGCGCTACGGCATGAACCCCGACGACCTGCGCAAGGCGGACGCGATCGAGATCGTCGTCGGCCAGGGGGCCAAGCCCGGCGGCGGCGGCATGCTGCTCGGCCAGAAGATCTCCGACCGCGTCGCCGCGATGCGTACCCTGCCCAAGGGCATCGACCAGCGCTCGGCGTGCCGCCATCCCGACTGGACCGGCCCCGACGACCTCGCGATCAAGATCGAGGAGCTGCGCGAGATCACCGGCCACGAGAAGCCGATCTACGTCAAGGTCGGCGCGACGCGGCCCTATTACGACATCGCGCTGGCGGTGAAGTCGGGTGCCGACGTCGTCGTGCTCGACGGCATGCAGG
>CAXUEV010000148.1:0-4733 GCA_964250105.1 uncultured Sphingomonadaceae bacterium | reverse complement strand
GGCGGCGCGCGAGCGTCGCCCCTTCTGCGTTTTGGTGCCACAAAGGTCCCGGCGGCGACGCGCTCGGGTCCTGCCGCCGGACCAGGGTCGTGGCGCCGTCGTGCCGCAGGCCGTGCCGCGCGAGTTGCGCCGCCCTACAGCAGTCCGAGCGCCCGGAAGCTGGCGTGGCCGGTCCGTCCGACGACGACATGGTCGTGCACCGTCAGCGCCAGATGCCGCCCCGCCTCGGCCACCGCCTTGGTCATCGCGATGTCGTCGCGGCTCGGACTCGGGTCGCCGCTCGGGTGGTTGTGGACCAGGATCAGCCCGCTGGCGCCGAGTTCGAGCGCCCGCTTGACGATCTCGCGCGGATAGACCGGCGCGGCGTTGACGGTGCCGCTGCCCATCGCCTCGTCGCGGATCAACACGTTGCGATTGTTGAGGAAAATGACGCGGAACTCCTCGGTCACGCGGTGCGCCATCGCCGCGTGGAGATAGTCGGTCAGCGCCTGCCAGCCGGCCAGCACCGGCCGGTCGAGCGCGGCGGCGCGCAGCGACCGCAGCGCCGCCGCCTCGACGAACTTGAGCGCCGCCGCTCCGCCGTCGGACAGCCCGTCGACCCGCGACAGCTCGGCCGGCGACGCCGCGAGGATCGCCGGAAACGTGCCGAACTCGCTCAGCAGCCGCTTCGCCAGCGGCTTGGTATCGCGCCGCGGAATCGCCAATCCGAGAACATATTCAAGGAGTTCGTAGTCGAGGAAAGCATCGCCGCCGCCTTCGAGCAGCCGCTGCCGCAGCCGCTCGCGGTGGCCGGCGGGATCGGTCGCGGCGTCAGGCGGCGTAGGGCGGATGGCTCAGCCCGGCGGGGCTCGCGGTGAAGATCTCGCACCCGTCCTCGGTGATCCCGACCGAATGCTCGAACTGCGCCGACAGCGTCCGGTCGCGCGTCACCGCCGTCCACCCGTCGTCGAGCAGCTTCACCTCCGCCCGCCCGAGGTTGATCATCGGCTCGATGGTGAAGAACATGCCCGGCTTGAGCACCGGCCCCGTCCCCGGACGCCCGACATGGACGACATTCGGCGCATCGTGGAACACGCGGCCCACCCCGTGGCCGCAGAAGTCGCGCACCACCGAGCAGCGCTGCGCCTCCGCGAACGACTGGATCGCCCAGCCGATGTCGCCGAAGGTCGCCCCCGGCCGGGCGGCGGCGATCCCGCGCTGGAGGCACTCCCAGGTGATGTCGACCAGCCGCCGTGCCTTCAGCGCGACGTCGCCGACGAGGTACATCCGGCTGGTGTCGCCGTGCCAGCCGTCGACCACGACGGTGACGTCGATGTTGACGATGTCGCCGTCTTTCAAGCGCTTAGGCCCGGGAATGCCGTGGCAGACGACATGGTTGACGCTGATGCACGACGAATGTTCATAGCCGCGGTAGAAGATCGTCGCCGGCACCGCGCCGGCGTCGAGCACGAAGTCGAGCACGGCGCGGTCGAGGTCGGCGGTCACCGCCTCGGGCACGACCAGCGGCACCAGCATGTCGAGCGCACGCGCCGCCAGCTGCCCGGCGGCGCGCATGCCGGCGAAGCCCTCGGGGCGGTGGCACTTGATCGTCGACGACGGCTCGGCCGCCTGGATGGTCTCGGCGTAGGTCATGGCGGCGAGATTAGGCGTTCGGTCGCACCGCGGCAAGCGTCGACACCCGGCGGCGGCTCGGCTAGACCGCGGCGATGCCCGACGCCCTCCCCGCCTTAGACCCCGGCCGTATCTACACCGCGAGCCTCGTCATCATCGGCGACGAGATCCTGTCGGGGCGGACGCAGGACGCGAACCTCGCCTATCTCGCCAAATGGCTCGGCGTCCAGGGCATCCGCCTGCGCGAGACGCGCGTCATCGGCGACGACATGACGGCGATCGCCGACGCGGTCAACGCGCTGCGGACGGTCGACGACTATGTCTTCACCACCGGCGGCATCGGCCCGACCCACGACGACATCACCGTCGACGCCATCGCCGCCGCGCTCGGCGTCGCGGTCGTCGTCGATCCCCAGGCCGAGGCGATCCTGCGCGCGCACTACCGCGACAAGATCAGCGACGCGCGGCTGCGGATGGCGCGCGTTCCCGCCGGCGCCAAGCTGATCGCCAACCCGCGGACGCAGGCGCCCGGGATCCGGATCGGCAACATCTTCATCATGGCGGGCGTGCCCGCGATCACCCGCGGCATGCTCGACAGCCTCGTCGGCCAGCTTCCCGGCGGCTTGCCGGTGCTGAGCCGGACGGTCGCCGCCTGGGTCCCCGAAAGCCGCGTCGCCGCGCTGCTGGCGGCGGTCGAGAAGGCGCACGACGGCGCGCATATCGGCAGCTATCCGTTCTGGCGCGAGGGCCAGACCGGCGCCAACTTCGTCCTGCGCAGCGTCGACCGCGGCGTGCTCGACGCGTGCGCCGCGGCGCTGATCGCGGCGCTCGATGCCGACGGCATCGCCGCGGTCGACGGCGAGATCTAGGGAGGCCGGCGATGCGCGCGGTGCGATTGATCCTGTTCGGCGTCGTTCTCGCGCTGTTCGCGCTGTTCGCCTTCTCGAACTGGACGCGGGTGTCGGTGGTCCTGCCCGACGGCGGCGTCGTCGCGGTGTACCTGCCGATCGTCGTCTTCATCGCCTTCGTCCTCGGCTGGCTGCCGCTGCTGCTGCTGAACATGGCATCGCAAGCATCGGCGCGGCGGCGGCTGGCCAAGGTCGAGCGGCTGCTCGACGACGCACGCTCGACCGGCCGTACGCCACCGCCGCCGCCGCCGATCGCGCCGCTGCCGCCAATCGGCGCGTGACCGCCAACCCGGTCTTCGTCGCCGTCGACACCGCCGACCTGCGCCGCGCGCGCAAGCTCGTCGCCGCGGTCGCGCCGCACGTCGGCGGGATCAAGCTCGGGCTGCAATTCTTCGCCGCCAACGGCCCGGCCGGCGTCCGCAGGATCGCCGAGCACGGCCTGCCGCTGTTCCTCGACCTCAAGTTCCACGACATCCCCAACACCGTCTCGCGTGCGGTCCAGTCGGTCGGCACGCTCGGGCCGGCGGTGATCACCGTCCACGCTGCCGGCGGCCGGGCGATGCTGGCGCGGGCGAAGAAGGTCGCGCCGCCCGGAACCCGCGTCGTCGCCGTCACCGTCCTGACCAGCCTGTCGGACGCCGATCTCGGCAAGATCGGCGTCCGCGAAAGCGCCGGTGCCCACGCCGCCCGGCTCGCGCGGCTGGTGCGCTCGTGCGGGCTCGACGGCATCGTCTGCTCGGGGCTCGAGGTCGCGGCGATCAGCGCCGAGTGGCCGGGCGGCTATTTCGTCGTCCCCGGCATCCGTCCCGCCGGCGCCGGCAACGACGACCAGAAGCGCAGCGTCACCCCGGCGGCGGCGGTCGCGGCGGGCGCGTCGATGCTCGTCGTCGGCCGCCCGATCACCGCCGCCGCCGATCCGGCGGCAGCCGCGGCGGCGATCGCCGCCAGCCTGTGACCGCGGTCAAGATCTGCGGCCTGTCGACCGCCGACACCGTCGACGCCGCGGTGGCGGCCGGGGCGAGCCACCTCGGCTTCAACTTCTTCGCCGCCAGTCCGCGCTACATCAGCACCGAGCAGGCCGCTGCGCTCGCCGTCCGGGTTCCCGCGCACGTCATCCGCGTCGGCGTGTTCGTCGATCCCGACGATGCCCTGCTCGACGGCGCCGTCGCCGCGCTCGACGCGATCCAGCTCCACGGCGCCGAACCGCCGGCGCGGCTGACCGAGCTCAAGGCGCGCTACGGCAAGCCCGTCTGGCGCGCCGCCGGCGTCGCCACGCGTGACGACATCCGCGCCGCGGTCGCCGCCGCCGGCCCCGCCGATCTGTTGCTGTTCGATGCCAAAGCGCCTAGGGGAGCACCGCTGCCGGGCGGCAACGGCGTGCGGTTCGACTGGCGGCTATTAGGCGGCATCAACGTCGGCGGGGTATGGGGCCTTTCGGGCGGCCTCGACGCGGCGAGCGTCGGCGCGGCGGTGGCGCTCGCCCGGCCGCCGCTGGTCGACGTGTCGTCGGGGGTCGAGGACGCGCCGGGCGTCAAGTCGGCGGCGAAGATCAGGGCGTTCATCGCGGCGGTGAGGCGGGTTTGATGGCGACGGCGGCAGTTTCTCCGATGAGTTTGCGCAGCGGCCCCGACGCGCGCGGGCATTTCGGCGCGTTCGGCGGCCGCTACGTCGCCGAGACGCTGATGCCGCTGATCCTCGAGCTCGAGGTCGCGTATCGCGCGGCGCAGGCCGACCCGGCGTTCGCCGCCGAGCTCGACCATCTGCTCAAACATTATGTCGGGCGGCCGAGCCCGCTCTATTTCGCCGAGCGCTTCACCGACGCGCTCGGCGGCGCGAAGATCTACTTCAAGCGCGACGAGCTCAACCATACCGGCGCGCACAAGATCAACAACTGCGTCGGCCAGATGCTGCTGGCGCAGCGGATGGGCAAGACCCGGATCATCGCCGAGACCGGCGCCGGCCAGCACGGCGTCGCCACCGCCACCGTCGCCGCTCGCGCCGGGCTGCCGTGCACGATCTACATGGGCGAGCGCGACATCGCCCGGCAGGCGCCGAACGTGTTCCGCATGAAGCTGCTCGGCGCCGAGGTGCGCAGCGTCACGTCGGGATCGAGGACGCTCAAGGATGCGATGAACGAAGCCCTGCGCGACTGGGTGGCGAACGTCCACGACACCTTCTACATCATCGGCACCGCCGCCGGGCCGCACCCCTATC
>CAXUEV010000147.1:0-4805 GCA_964250105.1 uncultured Sphingomonadaceae bacterium | reverse complement strand
GGCCCGTGCACCCGCGCCAGCGTCGCCGCGTCGAAGCCGAGCGCCGCCAGCCGCTCGCGCCGCGCCGCGTGGTTCTTCCGCGATCCGAGTGCGGCGATATAGAAGGCCGGGGAGCGCAGCGCCGCCGCCAGCGCGACGTCGTCGAGCTTGGGATCGTGCGACAGGGCGACGACCGCACTCGCCGCATTCGGCTGCCACGTCGCCAGCGCCTCGTCGGGCCAGCGGTCGTCGAGCGCGATCCCGTCGAACCGCGCGTCGGCGGCGAACAGCCCGCGCGGGTCGATCACCAGCGGCGCATAGCCGAGCAGCCGGGCGATCGGCACCAGGGCCTGCGCGATATGGACTGCGCCGATCACCGCCAGCCGCAGCGGCGGGGCATAGGCATGGACGAAGGTCGTGTCGTCGGCGACTGTTGCCTCCTCGCGCGTCGTACCCGAGGCGATGTCGGTCGCCAGCATCACCGTGATGCCCGCGGCGCGGGCGTCGAGCAGGCGGCCCAGCAGCGCCGGCGGGAACCGCGCGTCGGCGACGGCCTGGACCAGGACCGATATCTTGCCGCCGCACGCCAGTCCGACTTCCCAGGCGGTGGCGTCGGCGACGCCGTAATCGAGGCGCTTGCAGCCGCCGGCACGGATCAGGTCCAGCGCCTCGGTGATGACGTCGCCCTCGACGCAGCCGCCGCTGACCGAGCCTTCGAACAGCCCGTCGTCGCGCACCGCGAGGTGACTGCCGACCCGCCGTGGTGCCGAGCCCCATGTCGCGATAACGGTCGCGAGTGCCACGCCCCGCCCGCCTGCGTGCCAGTCGCGTGCCGCGGCCAGAACACGATCGCCTTCGTCGCCGGTCACGTCAGCTCCCACACGAGTATCGCCGCGACCCCAAGGATAAGCGCACCGCCCCAGATGACGGATGGCAAGCCGTTCATGCCGTGGCGATCCGGCGCGTGTTGTGCAAAACCAAGGTCGTTCCCTTCGCCGCGCCAGATACCACCGCCATCCCGCCACGCCCATGCCAAACATCGATTGTGCAATTGCAACATCGACGTTCGCAATTTGCTTACCATGTGCTATTTGATCGTTCGATCGTACTCGAATAGGGGGAGTGCATGCTCGAGGCGGATGAGCCGCGAGGACTGACGGCTGTCGGCGCCGATGACGATTCCGGCGACGCGTTCGTGCGTCTGTCGGGTGCCATCAAGTGGTTCGATGCCGTCCGCGGCTACGGCTTCCTCATTCCCGACGACGGCAGCGGCGACGTGCTCGTGCATTTCTCGGTGCTGCGCGAGGCCGGACGGCGCACCTTGCCCGAGGGCGCTCGCCTCATCTGCAACGCCGTCCAGCGCGAGCGCGGGCGTCAGGTCAGGCAGATCGTCGAGATCGACCTGACGACCGCGACCGGTCCCGACCCCGAGACGGCGCTGCAGCGTGCATCGAGCCGGATCGATCCCAATCGGCTTCTCGAACATGCGAGCGACTTCGAGCCGGTCGCGGTCAAGTGGTTCAACCGCCTCAAGGGCTACGGCTTCGTCGTCAGACCGGCGTCGACGCAGGACATTTTCGTCCATATGGAAACCGTCCGCCGCGCCGGGCTGACCGAACTCGAGCCCGGGCAGCCGCTTCGCGCCCGCATTGCCGAGGGCGAGAAAGGGCCGCTCGCCGTCGCGCTCGAACCGCATCTCGACCCGGCAGCGTAGGTCCAAGTGCGGCTTGCAATTCTGGCCGTCGTCACGGCGCTCGGCCTGCTTGGGCCATTGCCGGCGGGAGCGCTCGAGACGCCAGTGGCCAATCCGCCGCTGGCGACGGTTCCGCTCAAGCTCGGCAGGCATCGCTATACCGTCGAGGTCGCGCGCACCCCGACCGAGCAGTCCCGCGGGCTGATGCAGCGCAAGTCGATGCCGCGCGATCATGGCATGATCTTCCCGATGCAGCCGCCGCGCGAAGCGGCGTTCTGGATGGAGGGAACCATCCTGCCGCTCGACATCATCTTCATCGCGCCCGACCGGCGGGTGCTGACGATCGCCGCCGAGACGGTGCCGTTCTCGCGGGCGATGATCGCGTCGAACGGCATCGTCGCAGCTGTGCTTGAACTCAATGCCGGCGAGGCGAAGCGGATCGGACTGCATCCCGGCGCGAGGGTCGACTATCGCCTGCCGTGAGACTATCGGGGTCGTGGCAATGCCGCACACCGGGTTACGCGGGTTGCGGCTTTAGGATTGTAACGCGGATATCATGGGCCTGCTCGCGACGATCTTTACCTGGTGGAACGGCCCGACGCTCGGGACGCGGGTCTATACCTCGCGCTTCGGCCGCGAGGTCGGACGCGACGACCAGGGCAACATCTATTATGCCTCGAAAGCCGGAGCCAAGGGCGCCGAGCGCCGCTGGGTGATCTACAACGGCGTGTCCGAGGCAAGCCGCGTACCGCCCGAATGGCATTTGTGGCTGCACAAGACCGTGGCGACGACCCCCGCCGAACGGCCGCTCAAGGCGCGGGTATGGGAAAAACCGTGGATTCCCAATGCCACGGGGACGCCGACCGCTCATGCACCGTCGGGCAGCCTCGGCGTCGCCGCGAAGCGGGCGAAGACGACCGGCGACTATCAGGCATGGAGCCCGGAATAGCCGATGCGAGCGCTGCTCAAGGAAAATGTCGTCGAGGCGCTGGTCGGCCTGCTGGTCGTCGTCGTGGCGATATGGTTCGTGCTGTTCGCCTATGGCCGCACCGCCGCGGGCGGCTCGGGCTCGGGCTATATCGTCTCGGCGCGTTTTCCCAACTCGACCGGCGTCTCGGTCGGAACCGACGTCCGCGTCTCGGGAATCAAGATCGGGACAGTCACCGCCCAGCGGCTTGATCCCAGGACGTTCCAGGCGGTGCTCCAGCTCCGCGTCGCCGACGACGTCAAATTCCCGATCGATTCAAGCGCGGCGATCACCTCCGAAGGGATTCTCGGCGGCAGCTACATCGCGCTGACGCCGGGCGGCGATACGGCGATGCTCAA
The DNA here is from genome assembly GCA_964250105.1 of uncultured Sphingomonadaceae bacterium. Classification (GTDB taxonomy): domain Bacteria; phylum Pseudomonadota; class Alphaproteobacteria; order Sphingomonadales; family Sphingomonadaceae; genus Polymorphobacter_B. The sequence goes on along the minus strand of CAXUEV010000147.1, from coordinate 1,807 downwards.
GCCCGGCGACGAGATCAGCGACACGCAGGGCGCGCAGGATCTGATGGCGCTCATGGGTCAGTTCATCAATCGCAGCGGCGACACGCCTGCTCCGGCGGCAGGGGCGGCAATGCCAACAAAATGATCTTCATGCTGGCGATGGCGGCGGCGGTTACGGCGAGTTCGGCGAAGCCCACGCCGCCGACTGAGGTAAAGGCCGCCACGCCGCTCGCCGAAAGGGTCGCGCGCTTCGCCGCGCTCAACAAGCGCAATGGCCGGACACAGGAGTTTGAACTCAACCCCGGCGGAGAGGCGCGGTTCGAGACGCTGACGATCCGCGTCCGAAGCTGCGAGACGACGCCGCCGTGGGAGCAGAAACTGACCGGTGCCTATCTTCAGATCGACGATGCGCCGGCGTCGGTACGGGCCGGCACCGCGCCGAAACCGCGACGCATATATTCGGGCTGGATGTTCGCCGAGAGCCCGTCGCTCAATCCGCTGCAGCATCCGCTCTACGACGTCTGGGTCAGGAGCTGCACGATGCGTTTTCCCGAGACCGGACCCGATACGCTGGTCGTGGGGCGGTCGCGGGCGGGCAAGGCGTCGAGCGCGGCGAAGTCGCCCGAAGTCGAAAGCGCTCCCGCCAACTGAACCTTGTAGGCGAGCCGCGGCACCTCGACTGCACCGAACCGCGCGAGATGTGGGGTAAGGAACTGGGTGTCGAGCAGTCTGAAACCGCCGACCCGAAGACGGGCGACGAGCGCCGCCAATGCGCATTTGGACGCGTCGCGTTCACGCGTGAACATGCTCTCGCCGAAGAACGCGGCACCGAGTTTGACTCCGTAGAGACCGCCGACGAGCAGGTCGCCGCGCCAGCATTCGACCGAATGCGCGTTGCCGCGCGCGTGCAGCGCCGAATAGCCGGCGATGATCGACGGATTGATCCATGTCTCGCGGCGATCGTCGGCTGCTTCGGCGCAGCCTTGCATGACGGCCACGAAGGCGGCGTCGGCGGTGATGGCGAAGCGCTCGGCCTTGAGCACCCGCGCCAGGCTGCGCGGCAGGTGGAAGCCGTCCAAAGGCAATATGCCGCGTTTCTTCGGCTCGACCCAGAAGACGTCGGCGGCGTCCCGGTTCTCGGCCATCGGGAACACGCCGAGCGTATAGGCGCGCAGCAGCAGGTCGGGATCGAGCCGTCCGGTCACACCCGATCGCCGACCCACACCGGCGGTCGCCGATGGTGCCAGTCGACCTCGCGTTCGAGCTCGTAGGCGAGTTCGAGCAAGGTGCGTTCGCCGCCGGGAGCGCAGGTGAACTGCATACCGATCGGCAGTCCGTCGCGTGCAGTCCCCATCGGCAGAGCGATCGCGGGGGCGCCGCTGGCATTCTCGACCGGCGTGTACGCGACATAGTCGTGCAGCGTTCCGGCGATCGCGTCGTAGCTCGCGGTCGACGCGAACGTACCGATCGTCACGGTCGGCAACCCGAGGACCGGGGTCAGCAGCACGTCATAATCATCGAATTGCGCGGTATATTGCTTCTCCAGCAACTGCAGCGCGGCGACCGCGGCGGCGACGTCAGGATTGCCGAGCCGCGCCCCTCGCGCCGCCCAGCTCAACGTCAACGGCTCGATATCGCGCGCGGTCTGCGCTCGCCTGAGCGATGCCGTCACCGCCTGGAGCCGCGACGCCAGGCTGGCGCTCCACAGCGTGTCGAACGCCGCCGCGACCGCGGGACCGTCGAACGCCGGCGGCGCGTCGACCAGCCGATGGCCCTGCTGCGTCAGCCGCCGGACCGTCCGTTCGAAGACCGCGGCGACGTCGGCGCG
>CAXUEV010000146.1:0-4809 GCA_964250105.1 uncultured Sphingomonadaceae bacterium | reverse complement strand
CGACGGGCTCGTCGTCGCCGAGCAGCCGTTCGGCACCCAGCCGCAGGCGCGCCATTTCCCGCGCCGCAACCGGATCATCGCCGGGCTGTGCGCCGGCACCGTCGTCGTCGAGGGCGCGCTCAAGTCGGGGTCGCTGATCACCGCGCGGATCGCCGCCGAGGCCGGGCGCGAGGTGATGGCGGTTCCGGGCTCGCCGCTCGATCCGCGGGCGCAGGGCTGCAACCAGCTGATCCGCGAGGGCGCGACACTGGTCCAGACCGCCGCCGACGTCGTCGAGGCGCTGAGCGCGGTCGGCGGCCAGATCGGCGGCCGGCTGATGTCGGCCGACACGCGCTGGAACCCCGGCCCGGTCGCGCTCGACGCCGACGACCGCGAGCGCGCGCAGCTGGCGGCGCTGCTGTCGCCGACGCCGGTCGCGGTCGACGAGCTCGTCCGCCAGAGCGGGCTGGCGGCGGCGACGGTCGCCGCGGTCCTGCTCGACGTCGAACTCGCCGGCGGGCTGGTGCGGCACGCCGGGGGGCGGGTGGCGGAGCGGTAGGGGCGATTGTTCCACGTGGAACATTATCCTACAGGAGGTAAGTCGTTGTTTTCGCGTCAGTGGCGGTGGGGTGCCGGCCTGCGGTCGCCGCGGTGGCCGTGTAGGGGCGTGGGACTTCGGCGGCACGGGGTGCGGGACGGTTGCGCGACGGGGGCGGCATCGGGCCGGGGCGCGGGCGATCCGTGCCCGGTCCGTCCCTGGCACGGGCGCGCGCTTGCCACGCCCCCCATATAGAGCGTAGGGGCCGCCGCGCTCGCCCCCGGAGACCGATCGATGGACGTCGTGATCGTCGAATCACCCGCCAAGGCCAAGACGATCAACAAATATCTCGGGTCGAACTATGTCGTGCTGGCGTCGTACGGCCATGTCCGCGACCTGCCGCCGCGCGACGGCTCGGTCGAGACCGACAACGACTTCGCGATGCACTGGGAGCTGTACGGCGACAAGGCGAAGCAGTTGAAAGCGATCGCCGACGAGGTCCGCCGCGCCGACCATGTCATCCTCGCCACCGACCCCGACCGCGAGGGCGAGGCGATCTCGTGGCACCTGCTCGAATGGATGCGCGGCAAGAAGGGGCTGCTGCCCAAGGGCGGCGCGTCGCGGGTGACGTTCAACGAGATCACCAAGACCGCGATCCTGGCGGCGATGGCGCGCCCGCGCGAACTCGACGCCGACCTGATCGACGCGTACCGGGCGCGGCGCGCGCTCGACTATCTGGTCGGCTTCAACCTGTCGCCGGTGCTGTGGCGCAAGCTGCCGGGCGCGAAGAGCGCGGGCCGCGTCCAGTCGGTCGCGCTGCGCATCGTCGTCGACCGCGAGCGCGAGATCGAGACCTTCGTCAACCGCGAATACTGGACGGTCGAGGCGAGCCTCGCGACCGTCGCCGGCGCGTCGTTCGTCGCCCGGCTGACGCACTGGCAGGGGCGCAAGCTCGACCGCTTCGACCTCGCCGAGGTCGTCGCCGCGCAGCAGGCGCGCGCCGACGTTGCCGCGGGCAAGTTCACCGTCGGCGCGGTCGAGACCAAGCCGGTGACGCGCAACCCCTATCCGCCGTTCACCACCTCGACGCTGCAGCAGGAGGCGGCGCGCAAGCTCGGCTTCACCGCCAGCCACACGATGCGGATCGCCCAGTCGCTCTACGAGGACGGGCACATCACCTATATGCGGACCGACGGCGTCCAGATCGCCGGCGAGGCGATCGAGACCGCGCGCGCGGTGATCGCCGAGGACTTCGGCGCGGGCGACACGGTGCTGCCGGCGAAGCCGCGGCACTATGCGACCAAGGCCAAGAACGCGCAGGAGGCGCACGAGGCGGTCCGCCCGACCGACCTCAGGCGGCGCCCCGGCGCGGCGGGCATCGCCGGCGACAATGCGCGGCTCTACGCGCTGATCTGGAAGCGGACGATCGCCAGCCAGATGGCGTCGGCGCGGCTCGAGCGGACCGCGGTCGACCTGACCGACGCCAGGGCGACGCTGCGCGCGAGCGGCCAGGTCGTCCTCCACCCCGGCTTCCTCGCGGTCTATACCGAGGACCGCGACGACGTCGCCGACGGCGACGACGACGACGGCCGCCGCCTGCCCAAGCTGGTGCAGGGCGAGCAGCCGCAGGTCACCGCGGCGCGCGCCGACCAGCATTTCACCGAGCCGCCGCCGCGCTTCTCCGAGGCGTCGCTGGTCAAGCGGCTCGAGGAGCTCGGCATCGGCCGGCCGTCGACCTATGCCTCGATCCTGCAGACGCTGCGCGACCGCAGCTATGTGCGGATGGAGAAGAACCGCTTCTTCGCCGAGGAGAAAGGCCGGCTGGTGACCGCCTTCCTCGAACGCTATTTCGAGAAGTACGTCAGCTACGACTTCACCGCCGAGCTCGAGACGCGGCTCGACGAGGTGTCGGCGGGCGACCTCGACTATCTGACCGTGCTCGGTGATTTCTGGAAGGATTTCGCCCCCAAGACGAAGGAGGTGCTCGACATCCGCCCGTCGGACGTGACGGTCGCGCTCGACGCGTTCCTGTCGCCGTTCCTGTTCCCGGCGAAGGCCGACGGCGGCGACCCGCGGCTGTGCCCGACATGCGGCAACGGGCGGCTGGGGCTCAAGACCGGCAAGTTCGGCGCGTTCGTGTCGTGCTCGAACTATCCCGACTGCCGCTACACCCGCCAGTTCGCCGGCGACGGCGGCGAGGCGGCCGCAGGCGACGCCGGGCCCAAGCTGCTCGGGCTCGACCCCGCCACCGGCGAGCCGGTCAGCCTGCGCTCCGGGCGCTTCGGCGCCTATGTCCAGCGCGGCGAGGACGGCGCCAAGGGCGACCCCAAGCCGCCGCGCGCGTCGATCCCCAAGGACATGCCGGTCGCGGGCGAAGACGACCTCGCCGTCGCGCTCAAGCTGCTGTCGCTGCCGCGCGAGGTCGGCGTCCACCCCGAGACGGGCTTGCCGATCACCGCCAGCATCGGCCGCTACGGGCCGTATCTGGCGCACAACGGCAAGTACGCGCGGCTGGCGACGAGCGCCGAGGTGTTCGACACCGGCATGAACTCGGCGGTGGTCAAGCTCGCCGAGGCGCTGGCCAACCCGGGGCGCGCGCGCAACGCGCCGACGCCGCTGCGCGAGGTCGGGCCGCACCCGGTGTCGGGGGCGGCGATCCGGCTGATGGAGGGACGCTTCGGCCCGTACCTGACCGACGGCACGACCAACGCCAACGTCCCCAAGGGCGAGGACGGCGCGCTGCTGTCGCTCGATGCCGCCGCGGCGCTGATCGACGCCCGCGCCGCGCTGCCGCCGAAGGGCAAGCGCGCGCCGGTCAAGAAGGCGGCGGCCAAGAAGGTTGCGGCCAAGAAGCCGCCGGCGAAGAAGCCGGCGAAGGCGCGAGTGTAAGGTTTTCCGACACGCGCGTTTCGTCGAGCGACTTTCGTCCCCCTGGACGCGGCTTTGCTGCGCTGCGGGAAAAGTGTCGGGTTTCTTTACACATCGATCGCGGTCGGTGCGTAAAAGTGCGTAAATCCGTGACTTGAGAACATGGCACGTCGTTTGCATGGCGTTGGGCAACATGCAGATGAGGTTGCCCGCCATGATCAAGAGCTTCGCCGCCGCCGCCCTCGCCGGGACGCTTCTCGCCGGCTCCGCCAACGCCGTGACGATCATCACCTACGAGGCGCCCGGCGCGACCGCGACAACGGTCGCCGGCAGCTTCGGCGTCGAGACCTTCTCGGCCGCGGTCATCGGCACGCACCCGCTGGCGACGACCTTCGGCGGCAGCCCGTACGCCGGCACCTTCTCGTCGGCCAACTATCTCAACCCGAACAAGTACGGCGGCGCCGCCGGCACCTTCGCCCAGACGCTGAAGACGACGACGCTGACGATCGCCGGCGCCCCGCTCAGCTATTTCGGCGTGTTCGCCAGCGCGCTCGACGGCGGCAACAGCGTCAGCTTCTCGCGCGGCGGCACGGTCGTCGACACGATCAACCTGACCGCCTATGCGACGACGCTGCCGTCGAGCTACTTCGGCAACCCGAGCGTCGCGTTCAAGGGCCAAGACTTCAAGGAGAAGTTCGCCTTCTTCAACTTCAACGTCATCGGCGGCTACGACAAGGTCGTGTTCAACAACAACCGCGGCAACGGCTTCGAGTTCGACAACGTCACCGTCGGCGACGTCGGCATCGTCCCCGAGCCCGGCGTCTGGGCGCTGATGATCGCCGGTTTCGGCCTCGTCGGCTTCGGCATGCGCCGCCGCAACAAGTCGGTCGTCTACGCCTGATCGCGCACGGCGCGCCCGTCGAGAGTGCGCGCACAGTCGCTAAATAAAATTCGTCATCCCCGCGGAAGTGGGGACCCATCTCTCGCAGACGTCGAGTGACGGGTCCCCGCTTCCGCGAGGATGACGGTATGAAAGTATGTCGTTGAGCTTAGGGTCGCCCACCGGCGGCCCTTTTTCGTTGCGGACCACGACTGCGACCTGCACAAGCACGGCGATGCCCCGCCGCCAAGCGATCCCGCCCGGCCTGCCGACGCCCGAGCAGATCCTCGCCTTCGTCGCCGGCAGCCAGACGCCGGTCGGCAAGCGCGAGATCGCGCGGGCGTTCGGGCTGCACGCGCAGGACAAGATCGCGCTGAAGGCGCTGATGCGGACGATGAGCGACGCCGGGCAGCTCGACGCCGGCGCCAAGCGCACCGTCCACAAGGGCGGCGGGCTGCCGAAGGTGACCGTGCTGCGCGTGATCGAGGTCGGCGACGGCGGCTGCGTCGCGACGCCCGACCGCTGGGAGCATCCCGGCGTGCCG
>CAXUEV010000145.1:0-4825 GCA_964250105.1 uncultured Sphingomonadaceae bacterium | reverse complement strand
GCGCGATCAACTTCATCACGACGATCTTCAACATGCGCGCGCCGGGCATGACGCTCCACAAGATGCCGCTGTTCGTCTGGTCGGTGCTCGTCACCGCCTTCCTGCTGCTGCTGTCGCTGCCCGTCCTCGCCGGCGCGATCACGATGCTGCTGACCGATCGCAACTTCGGCACGACCTTCTTCGATCCGGCGGGCGGCGGCGACCCGATCCTCTACCAGCATTTGTTCTGGTTCTTCGGCCACCCCGAGGTCTATATCATGATCCTGCCGGGCTTCGGCATGATCAGCCAGATCATCTCGACCTTCTCGAAGAAGCCGGTGTTCGGCTATCTCGGCATGGCCTATGCGATGGTCGCGATCGGGCTGATCGGCTTCATCGTCTGGGCGCACCATATGTTCACCAGCGGCCTCGACGTGAACACCAAGATGTACTTCACCGCGGCGACGATGATCATCGCCGTGCCGACCGGCATCAAGATCTTCTCGTGGATCGCGACGATGTGGGGCGGCTCGATCAGCTTCGAGACACCGATGCTGTGGGCGATCGGCTTCATCGTCATGTTCACCGTCGGCGGCGTCACCGGCGTGATCCTGTCGAACGCCGGCATCGACACCTATATGCACAACACCTATTACGTCGTCGCGCACTTCCACTATGTGCTGTCGCTCGGCGCGGTGTTCGCGATCTTCGCCGGCTTCTACTATTGGTTCGGCAAGATGAGCGGCCGCGCCTATAACGAACTGCTCGGCAAGCTCCACTTCTGGATCTTCTTCGTCGGCGTCAACATCCTGTTCTTCCCGCAGCATTTCCTCGGGCAGGACGGCATGCCGCGGCGGCTGCCCGACTATCCGGCGCAGTTCGCCCACTACAACTACGTCTCGAGCATCGGCTACGCGATCATGGCGTTCGGCATGGTGTTCTTCTTCATCAACGTCATCTACTCGCTGATCGCCGGACCCAAGGTCGCGGGCAACTACTGGGGCGAGGGCGCGACGACGCTCGAATGGACGCTGTCGTCGCCGCCGCCGTTCCACCAGTTCGAGACGTTGCCGATCATCAAATAGGCGTGCCGCCCCAGAACCGACGATGACCAGCCGCGTCTCCACCATCGCCGCCCCGCCGGGGGTCAGCTTCGCCGACTGGCGCGACTATCTCGCGCTGCTCAAGCCGCGCGTCATGTCGCTGGTGGTGTTCTCGGCCGCCTGCGCCATGCTCGCCGCGCCGGGGCGGATCAACCCGTTCCTCGGCTTCGTCGCGATCCTGTGCGTCGCCATCGGCGCCGGCGCGGCGGGCGCGCTCAACCAGTGGTACGAGGCCGACATCGACGCGCTGATGGCGCGCACCGCCGACCGGCCGCTGCCCGCCGGCCGCGTGTCGCCCGACGAGGCGCTGGCGTTCGGCGTCGCGCTCGGCGTCGGCTCGGTCGGGGTGATGGGGCTCGCGGTCGGCTGGCTGGCGGCGGCGATCCTCGCGGTCTCGATCCTGTTCTACACCGTTGTTTATACCGCGTGGCTCAAGCGCCGGACGCCGCAGAACATCGTCATCGGCGGGGCGGCGGGCGCCTTCCCGCCGCTGATCGGCTGGGCGGCGGCGACCGGCGACGTCTCGGCGCTGCCGGTACTGCTGTTCGCGATCATCTTCCTGTGGACGCCGCCGCATTTCTGGAGCCTGGCGCTGTTCATGGAGGCGGACTACGCGAAGGCCGGGGTGCCGATGCTGCCGGTGACCGCGGGTGCGGCGGCGACGCGGCGGCAGATCCTGCTCTACACGCTGCTGCTCGTGCCGGTGACGCTGCTGCCGTGGGGTCTCGGCCTCGCCGGCTGGCTCTACGGCGCGGTCGCCGCCGGCACCGGCGCGATGTTCGTCGCCCGCGCGGTCGCGGTGTTCCGCAACCAGGCGACGCTCGCTGCCGACCTGCTGCCCGAGAAGCGGCTGTTCCGCTATTCGCTGCTCCACCTGTTCCTGATCTTCGCCGCGCTCGTCGCCGATCACTGGCTCGTCGCGTGAAGGTCGACTGGACGCCGCAGCAGACCGCCGAGTTCAACGCCCGCCGCCGCGCGCGCAACATCGCGCTCGGCATCGTCCTCGGCGCGCTGGCGATCCTGTTCTTCGGCATCACCGTCGTACGGATGCTCAAGTGAGCGCCGGCACCGCCAATCGCACGACCGCGCTGTGGGCGGCGGGCTTCGCCGCGGCGATGGCCGGCCTCGCCTTCGCCAGCGTGCCGCTGTACCGCGCCTTCTGCGCGGTGACGGGGTTCGCCGGCACCACCGGCCGCGCCGTCGCCGCGCCGTCGACCGCGGCGCTCCAGGGCGTCGCCGGCCGCACGATCAAGGTCCGCTTCGACGGCAATGTCGCGCCGGGGATGGCGTGGCAGTTCAAGCCGGTGACGGTCGAGACGACGATCCCGATCGGCGAGCGGCGGATGGCGTTCTACCGCGCGACCAACGGCGGCGCCGCGGCGTCGACGGGCCGCGCGCTGTTCAACGTCTCGCCCGATACCGCGGGCAAGTATTTCAAGAAGATCGCCTGCTTCTGCTTCACCGAGCAGACGCTCGCCGGCGGCGAGACGGTCGACATGCCGGTCACCTATTTCATCGATCCGGCGATCGTCGACGATCCCGACGCGAAGAAGATCGACGAGATCACCCTGTCCTACACCTTCTTCCCGGTGGACGCCGACAAGGCCGACCCTGTAGACCGGGCGGGATGAACCGAGGGATCGCCATGGCCACCGCCAAGACGCACAACCACGACTACCACCTCGTCCCCGTCAGCCCGTGGCCGATCGTCGGCGCCTTCTCGTCGCTGACGCTCGCCGCCGGCGCGATCGGCTGGATGCACAAGGCGGCATGGGGGCCGTGGGTTTTCTTCCTCGGCGCCGCGGCGCTGCTCTACACCTTCTACGCGTGGTGGGCCGACGTCGTGCGCGAGGCGAATGCGGGCGACCATACGCCGGTCGTCCAGCTCCACCTGCGCTACGGCATGATCCTGTTCATCGCGTCGGAGGTGATGTTCTTCGTCGCCTGGTTCTGGGCCTATTTCAGCGCGTCGCTCTACCCGAGCCAGGCCGAGCTGATCGGCGGCGTCTGGCCGCCGAAGGGCGTCGAGATCCTCGATCCGTTCGCCTTCCCGCTGCTCAACACGCTGATCCTGCTGCTGTCGGGGACGACGGTGACGTGGGCGCACCACGCGCTGATCCACGGCGACCGCCAGGGACTGAAGAACGGCCTGTGGCTGACGATCATCCTCGGCCTGACCTTCAGCGCGATCCAGGCGTTCGAATATGTCCATGCCGCGTTCGGCTTCGCCGGCAACATCTACGGCGCGACCTTCTACATGGCGACCGGCTTCCACGGCTTCCACGTCTTCGTCGGCACGATCTTCCTGATCGTCTGCCTGGTCCGCACCTATCGCGGCGACTTCACCCCGCGGCAGCATTTCGGCTTCGAGGCGGCGGCGTGGTACTGGCATTTCGTCGACGTCGTCTGGCTGTTCCTGTTCATCGCCATCTATTGCTGGGGCAGCAAGTTCGGCGCGCTGGTGACGGCGGCGCATTGAGCCGCCCGCTCGCGCAGCCGGTCCTGCGCGGCGCGATCGCCGGGCGCTGCCCGCGCTGCGGCGCGCGCACCCTGTTCCGCAGCGTCGCCAGCTTCAGGCCGGCGTGCGCGCAGTGCGGGCTCGACTACACGATGTTCGACGTCGGCGACGCGGCGGCGCCGTTCCTCATCTTCCTCGTCGGCACCGTGGTGGTCGTCGGCGCGATCTGGCTCGAACTCGCGCGGTCGCCGCCGTGGTGGGTCCATGTCGTGCTGTGGCTGCCGCTGACGATCGGCCTGACGCTGGCGCTGCTCCGCGTCGCCAAGGGAATGCTGCTCGCGCTCGAATACAAGAACGACGCGCGGCTCGGGCGGGTCGATTGAGGCGCGGGCTGCCGCTCGCGGCGACGCTGCTGACATTGGTCATGGTGCCGTGCCTGATCGCCCTCGGCGTGTGGCAGCTCGAACGCCGCGCGTGGAAGCACGCGCTGATCGCCCGCCTCGAGACCGCGGCGACGCTGCCGCCGGTCGGTCCGCGCGACTTCTACAGGGCGATGATCGGCGAGGCCAACCTCCAGTACCGCCGCGCCGAGATCGACTGCCGCCCAGGGCGCGTCGCGCCGTACGACGTCAAGGGCGGCACCAGCGCCGGCGACCAGGGCGGCTTCCTGATCCTCGTCGACTGCAACGATCCCGCGCGGCGCCGCGCGCCCGACCTCGTCGTCGTCGCCGGCTGGACCGTCCGCCCCGACACGGTCAAGCGGCTCGACCTCGACACCAGCTTCACCGGCACGCTGATCGAGCGGCCCTACGGCGACGCTCCCGGGCGGCCGCAGTTCATGCTGATCCCGACGCGCGCGGTGCCGCCGCTGCAGCCGTCGCGCGTGCCGGTGCCCGGCGACCTGCCCGACAGCCATCTGTCGTACGCGCTGCAATGGTTCAGCTTCGCCGCGACGCTGCTGGTGATCTACGCGATCTACCTCGCTAAGTGGCGGACGGGCACGCCGCCGCGGGCGGCCGCCGAAGCGGGATAGCGGCATATCCTATCGGCTCGCTCGGGAAACCGCCCTTGCCGCGGTCAAAGAAAGCCTTGCTTTCAATCGCGCCTTGCACAACCCATCTCCCGCACATGATCGATGAAAAGCTTCCCTCCGTCGCCGCTGGCCGGGTCGTCCTGGTCGGCGCCGGTCCGGGTGCCGTCGACCTGCTCACGCTGCGCGCGGCGCGCGTGCTGGCGGCCGCCGACGTCGTCGTCCACGACGGGCTGGTCGACGCCGCGGTGCTCG
>CAXUEV010000144.1:0-4827 GCA_964250105.1 uncultured Sphingomonadaceae bacterium | reverse complement strand
CGCCGCTGCCGCCGGCGATCGCGTGGCACGGCGCCAGCGAGCGGCTGGTGGCGAAGCCCGCCGACCCGTGGATCACGCCCGCCGAGGCGGCGAAGTTCGTCGCGACCCCCGACTATGCCGCGACGCGCGCGTGGCTGGAGAAGCTCGACGCGGCGTCGCCGCTGGTGACGATGAGCGTCTTCGGCCGCACCGCGCAGGGGCGCGACCTGCTGCTGGTGACGGCGAGCAAGGGCGCGCGCGACCCGGCGAAGCCGCTGGTGCTCGTCCAGGCGGGTATCCATGCCGGCGAGATCGACGGCAAGGACGCCGGGCTGATGCTGCTCCGCGACATCGCGCTGCGCGGCAAGGACCGGCTGCTCGACCATGTAGACCTGCTGTTCGTGCCGATGTTCAACGCCGACGGCCACGAGCGCGCGGGGGCGTACAACCGCCCGAACCAGCGCGGCCCGGCGAACCAGGGGTGGCGGACGACGGCGCAGAACCTCAACCTCAACCGCGACTATCTGAAGGCCGACACGCCCGAGATGCAGGCGATGCTGGCGCTGATCGCGCGCGTCCGGCCCGACCTGTACCTCGACCTCCACGTCACCGACGGCATCGACTATCAGTACGACATCACCTTCGGCTTCAACGGCTACGACGGCCGCTACGCGCGGTCGCCGGCGATCGGCGGCTGGCTCGACCGGCTCTACCGCCCGGCGGTGACCGCGGCGCTGGCGCGCGCCGGCCATATCCCGGGGCGGCTGATCTTCGCGGTCGACGACAACGACCCCGACGCCGGCATCAGCGACGGCGGCGCGGCGACGCCGCGCTTCTCGAACGGCTACGGCGACCTCCGCCGGATGGCGTCGGTGCTGGTCGAGAACCATTCGCTCAAGCCCTATCGCCAGCGCGTGCTCGGCACCTATGTCCTGCTCGAGGCGACGCTCGCGGCGGCGAATGCGCGCGGCGCCGAGCTGAAGACGGCCGAGGCGAGCGACGCGGCGCTGCGGCCGGCGACGATCGTCGCCCGCTGGAAGCCGCAGGCGACGCCGGTCGGCGAGGTCGCGTGGCGCGGCATCGCCCATGACAGCTACGCCTCGCCCGCCACCGGCGCGCAGGAGGTCCGCTGGCTCGGCAAGCCGGTGAGCACGCGGATCAAGCTGTTCGGCGAGGTGCCCGACGTCCGCATCGCCATGCCGCGCGCGTGGTGGGTGCCGGCGACACGCCCCGACGTCATCGCCAAGCTGCGGCTCCACGGCGTCGCCGTCGAGCCGCTCGCCGCGCCGCGGACGGTGCCGGTCGAGATGGTCCGGCTGGTCGACCCCAAGCTCGGCCCCCGCGCGAACGAAGGCCATGTCGAGCTGACCGTCGGCGCGGTGACGCGCGCCGTGCGCGACGAGACCTTCCCCGCCGGATCGGTGCGGGTGCCCGCCGACCAGCCGCTCGGCGAGCTGGCGGCGATGCTGCTCGAAGCCGAGAGCCCCGACTCGCTGCTGGCGTGGGGCGAGTTCCCCGAGATCCTGCAGCGGACCGAATATATCGAGGGCTATGCGCTCGCCCCGCTCGCCGAGCGGATGCTGGCCGATCCGACGCTCAAGGCCGAGTTCGACGCCAGGCTCGCCGACCCGAAGTTCGCCACCGACCGCGAGGCGCGGCTGCAGTGGTTCTACGCGCGGACGCCGTACTACGACGACCGCTACCTGCTCTACCCGATCGGGCGCGAGCTTTGACCGTGACGCTCGTGGGCAAGGTCGCGGTCGTCACCGGCGCCGCCGGCGGCATCGGGCGGGAGATCGCGCGGCTGTTCCTCGCCGAGGGGGCGACGGTCGCCGTCGCCGACCTGGACGGCGACGCTGCCGACGCGACGGCGCGCGAACTCGACCCCGGCGGTGCGCGGGCGATGGCGGTGGCGATGGACGTGACGCAGGAGGACGCGGTCGACGCCGGCATCGACGCCGTCGCGGCGCGCTTCGGCGGCATCGACATCCTCGTGTCGAACGCCGGCATCCAGATCGTCGGGCCGCTCGATACCTTCCGTTTCGCCGACTGGCGGAAGCTGCTGGCGATCCATCTCGACGGCGCGTTCCTGACGACCCGCGCATGCCTGCGCCACATGTATGCACAGGGACGCGGCGGCAGCGTCATCTACATGGGCTCGGTCCACAGCAAGGAGGCGTCGAAGCTCAAGGCGCCGTACGTCACCGCCAAGCACGGGCTGATCGGCCTCGCCAAGGTCGTCGCCAAGGAGGGCGCGGCGCACGACGTCCGCGCCAACGTCATCTGCCCCGGCTTCGTCCGCACGCCGCTGGTCGACCGGCAGATCCCCGAGCAGGCGCGCGAACTCGGCATCTCCGAGGACGAGGTCGTCCGCACGGTGATGCTCAAGGATACGGTCGACGGCGCCTTCACCACGGTCGACGACGTCGCCCGCACCGCGGTGTTCCTCGCCGGCTTCCCGACCAACGCGCTGACCGGCCAGTCGATCGTCGTGAGCCACGGCTGGTCCATGCAATAGGCCGGCGACTTCAGTGCAAGGAAAAGACCACCGATGAAGACCCGTGCCGCCGTCGCCTTCGAGGCCAAGCGCCCGCTCGAAGTCGTCGAACTCGACCTCGACGGGCCGCGCGCCGGCGAGGTGCTGGTCGAGATCATGGCGACCGGCATCTGCCACACCGATGCCTATACGCTCGACGGCCTCGACAGCGAGGGGCTGTTCCCGAGCATCCTCGGCCACGAGGGCGCCGGCATCGTCCGCGAGATCGGCGCCGGCGTGACCTCGGTCGCGGTCGGCGACCATGTCATCCCGCTGTACACGCCCGAATGCCGCCAGTGCAAAAGCTGCCTGAGCCGCAAGACCAACCTGTGCACGCATATCCGCGCGACGCAAGGGCGGGGCGTGATGCCCGACGGCACCAGCCGCTTCAGCTACAAGGGCGCGCCGATCTTCCACTATATGGGCTGCTCGACCTTCTCGAACTTCACCGTGCTGCCCGAGATCGCGGTGGCGAAGATCCGCACCGACGCGCCGTTCAACTCGGCATGCTACATCGGCTGCGGAGTCACCACCGGGGTCGGCGCGGTGGTCCATACCGCCAAGGTCGAGCCGGGCAGCAACGTCGTCGTCTTCGGCCTCGGCGGCATCGGCCTCAACGTCATCCAGGGCGCGCGGATGGTCGGGGCCGACAGGATCATCGGCGTCGACATCAACGACGCCAAGGCCGACTGGGGCCGCCGCTTCGGCATGACCGACTTCGTCAACCCGGCGCAGGTCGACGGCGACATCGTCGCGCATCTCGTGGCGCTGACCGGCGGCGGCGCCGACTATACGTTCGACTGCACCGGCAACACGACCGTCATGCGCCAGGCGCTCGAGGCGTGCCACCGCGGCTGGGGCGTGTCGGTGGTGATCGGCGTCGCCGAGAGCGGCAAGGAGATCGCGACGCGCCCGTTCCAGCTCGTCACCGGGCGGGTGTGGAAGGGTTCGGCGTTCGGCGGCGCCCGCGGGCGGACCGACGTGCCGCGGATCGTCGACTGGTACATGGACGGCAAGATCGAGATCGACTCGCTGATCACCCATGTCCTGACGCTCGACGAGATCAACCGCGGCTTCGACCTGATGCACGAGGGCAAGTCGATCCGCTCGGTGGTGGTCTATTGATGGAGACGGTCTCGCGCATCCGCGCGCACGGCGGCACGCAGGGCACCTACCGCCACGCCAGCACCGCGACGGGCACCGACATGACCTTCTCGGTCTTCGTCCCCGACCACGCGGCGGGAGCGACGCTGCCGGTCGTCTGGTATCTGTCGGGGCTGACGTGCACATCGGCGAACGTCACCGAGAAAGGCGAGTTCCGCGCCGCCTGCGCCGAGCTCGGGCTGGTCTTCGTCGCCCCCGACACGAGCCCGCGCGGCGACGGCGTGGCCGACGACCCCGCGTACGACTTCGGCCAGGGCGCGGGCTTCTACGTCGACGCGACCGAGGCACCGTGGGCGGCGAACTTCCGCATGTACAGCTATGTGACCGAGGAGCTGCCGGCGCTGGTCGCCGCCGAGTTTCCCGTCGACATGGGCGCGCAGGCGATCACCGGCCATTCGATGGGCGGCCATGGCGCGCTGACGATCGCGCTGCGCAATCCCGGAGGCTTCCGCTCGGTGTCGGCGTTCGCGCCGATCGTCGCGCCGGGCGCGGTGCCGTGGGGACGGAAGGCGCTGGGCGGCTATCTCGGTCCCGACCCCGCGGCGTGGCGGCAGTACGACGCGTGCGCGCTGATCGCCGACGGCGCGCGCGTCGCCGAGATCCTCGTCGACCAGGGGGAGGCCGACAATTTCCTCGCCGAGCAGCTGCGGCCCGAGCTGCTCGAGGCGGCGTGCGCCGAGGCGGGGATCGGCCTCGAACTCCGCCTGCAGCCGGGCTACGACCACAGCTACTATTTCATCTCGACCTTCCTGCCCGAGCATCTGCGCTGGCACGCGGCGCGGCTGCGCTGAGCAGGGCGGCGACGCGGGCGAGGTCGACCGGCGGGTGGTCGAGGTCGGCGCAGACCAGCGCCGCGCCGGCGAAATCCTCGTGCGCGGTGTAGAGCGACGGGGTGACCAGCGTCGCGAGGCCCGCCGCCAGCGCCGCGTCGAGGCCGTTGCGCGAATCCTCGACGGCGACGCAGTCGGCCGCGTCGAGGCCGAGCGCGGCGAGCGTCAGCCGGTACGCCTCGGGATCGGGCTTGGTCCGCGCGACGTCCTCGCCGGCGACGATCGCGGCGAACCAGCCGGTCGCCTCGGCGCCGAGCAGCGTCGCCAGGAGCGCGTCGAGGTTGGCGCGGCTGGTCGTCGTCGCCACCGCCAGCGTCA
>CAXUEV010000143.1:0-4853 GCA_964250105.1 uncultured Sphingomonadaceae bacterium | reverse complement strand
GATCCTCCCGATCGCCTGGCTGCTCGGGCATTTCGCCGGCACCGGGTTCGTCGAGACGGGCGCGGCGGTGCTGCCCGGCTTCGCCCGCGCGCCGGGGTTCGTGTTCTGAGCGGGCGGGTGAATCGTCGCCTGGCAACGGCCGGCGTGCTGGCGGCGATGCTCGCCGGTCCGGCGGCCGCCGACACGCTGTACGACGCGCTGGCGACGGCCTATGCGAGCAATCCCGAGCTCGGCGCCCAGCGCGCGATCGTCCGGCAGAACGACGAGCTCGTGCCGCAGGCGCTGTCGTTCGGCCGGCCGACGCTCGACGCCAGCGTCGTCGCGCAGCAGACCGGCGACGATTTCAACAAGGACGGCGGCCGCTATTACCAGGGCGCGCTCAACCTCAACCAGTCGCTCTATCGCGGCGGCCGCACCGGCATCGCCACCAGCGCCGCGGAGAACCGCATCCTCGCCGCGCGCGCGCGGCTGCGCGCGACCGAGAACCAGATCCTCGTCAACGTCGTCACCGCCTATGCCGACGTGCTGCGCTACGCCCGCGTCGTCGATCTCAACACCAACCAGGTCAAGGTCCTCCAGCGCGAACTGCAGGCGAGCCGGGACCGGTTCGACGTCGGCGACCTGACGCGCACCGACGTCGCCCAGTCCGACGCCCGCCTCGCCAACGCGGTCAGCCAGCAGGTCGTCGCGCAGGGGCAGCTCAACACCGCGCGCAACGCCTACATCCGCGTCGTCGGCCGCCCGCCCGCCGACCTCCAGCCGCTGCCGCCGCTGCCGCCGCTACCCGGCACCGTCGGCCAGGCGACCGATCTCGCCAACGCCAACAACCCGTCGCTGCTCGCCGCGCGGTTTGACGAGGCCGCCGCGCGCGACGACGTCACCGGCATCGAGCGCGAGCGCCTGCCGAGCCTCGGCGTCGGCGCCGGCGTCAACTACACCCACTTCGACGGCGGCAGCAGCGGCTTCACCAGCACCGGCACCGGCGGCACCGATCCGGGCACGGGCACCGGCACGCCCGCCACCAGCAACATCAGCGGCTCGGGTAGTTCGTTCCAGCAGACGATCGGCGTGTCGCTGACGATCCCGCTGTACCAGTCGGGGGTCAACGGCTCGCGCATCCGTCAGAGCCAGGCGGTCCGCAGCCAGGCGATGGAGCAGATCGGCGTCGTCGGCCGCGCCGCGACGGAGACGGCGGGCAACGCCTTCGTGTCGGTGGCGACCGCGCGCGCCGTCATCGCCGCGTCGGAGAGCTCGGTGACGGCGAACAACCTCGCGCTCGAAGGCGTCACCCAGGAGAACCTCGTCGGCACGCGAACCGTGCTCGAGGTGCTCAACGCGCAGCAGGAACTGCTCGTCGCGCAGGTCAACCTCGCCGCCGCACGCCGCGACGAATATGTCGCCGGCTATACGCTGCTGGCAGCGGTCGGCCAGGCCGAGGCCGGGACGCTCGGCGTGCCAGGGCCGCAGTACGACACCGCGGCCAACGCCCGGCGGGTGCGGCACAAGTGGAGCGACTTCGACACCGATCCGAACCCGCCGCCGCTGCCGCGGCCCGATCCGGCGGCGGCGAGCCGGTCGGTGCCGTTCGGCCCGATCATCGGCCCGACGCGATGAGCGACGCGGCGCCGGAAACATCGTCGATCGAAGAGGTCATGGCGTCGATCCGACGCATCGTCGCCGAACGCCCGGCGGTGCCCGACGATGAGGCGCCTGCGGCGCCGCTGCTACCGCCGCCGGCATCGCTTGCCGGCGGCACGACGATCGACGCCTTCCTCCGCTCTATGCTCGAGCCGATGCTCAAGGCGTGGCTCGACGCCAACCTGCCCGAGATCGTCGAGGCGGCGACCCGGGCCGAGATCCGCCGGCTGACCGGGGACGGCGCGTGATCGGTCCGGCGTGGCAGGCGACCGGGCTGCTGATCCTGTCGAACCTGTTCATGACGATGGCGTGGTACGGCCACCTCAAGTACAAGTCGACCGCGCTGTGGCTGGTGATCCTCGTCAGCTGGGGCATCGCCTTCTTCGAATATTGCCTGCAGGTGCCGGCCAACCGCATCGGCAGCAGCGTCATGACCGCGCCGCAGCTCAAGGGCGTGCAGGAGGTCGTGTCGATCCTCGTCTTCGCCGCCTTCTCGACCTTCGTCCTCGGCCAGGCGGTGACGCCGCGGCAATGGGCGGGCTTCGCGCTGGTCGCGGTCGCCGCCTATCTGATCGTCGGGGACTAGCGTCGCGCGTCGACGCCGCTAAGACCCTTCGCGCATGACCGACATCATCGACAAGACCTTCGCGCCCGGCGCGATCGAGGCGCGCTGGTACGCGCACTGGGAGGCGAGCGGCGCGTTCCGCCCCGCGCGCCCCGACGCCGAGCCGTTCACCATCGTCATCCCGCCGCCCAACGTCACCGGCTCGCTCCACCTCGGCCACGCGCTCGACAATACGCTGCAGGACCTGCTGATCCGCTACCACCGGCTCAAGGGCCGCGACGCGCTGTGGATCGTCGGCACCGACCATGCCGGGATCGCCACGCAGATGGTCGTCGAGCGGACGATTGCCTCGCAGGGCCTGAAGCGGACCGAGATGGGCCGCGACGCATTCCTGGCGCACGTTTGGGAGTGGAAGGCGGAGTCGGGCGGCGCGATCACGCGCCAGCTCCGCCGCCTCGGCGCCAGCTGCGACTGGGCGAACGAACGCTTCACCATGGACGCGGGCTTCTCCGCCGCGGTGACCAAGGTGTTCGTCGAGCTCTATAACCAGAAGCTGATTTACCGCGACAAGCGGCTGGTCAACTGGGATCCCAAGCTCGGCACGGCGATTTCCGACCTCGAGGTCGAGTATCGCGAGATCGACGGCCATCTGTGGCATTTCCGCTATCCGCTCGCCGACGGTTCGGGCTTCATCGCCATCGCCACGACGCGCCCCGAGACGATCCTCGGCGACGGCGCGGTGGCGGTCAGTCCCGACGACGAGCGCTACCGGCACCTCGTCGGCACGTTCTGCCGCCTGCCGCTGGTCGACCGGCTGATCCCGATCGTCGCCGATTCCTATGTCGAGGCCGACTTCGGCACCGGCGCGGTCAAGATCACTGCCGCGCACGACTTCAACGACTTCGCCCTGGCGCAGCGCCATGCCGACGCCGCCATCCCGCTGATCAACCTGATGAACGCCGATGCGACGATGTCGGAGGCGTGTCCGGCCGACTATCGCGGGCTCGACCGCTACGCCGCGCGCGACAAGGTCGTCGCCGACTTCGCCGCGCTCGGCCTGCTCGACCGGGTCGAGCCGCACCGCCACCAGGTGCCCTACGGCGACCGTTCGGGGGTCGTCATCGAGCCGTGGCTGACCGACCAATGGTATGTCGACGCCGCCACTTTGGCGGGGCCGGCGATCGCCGCGGTGCGGTCGGGCCGGACCAGGTTCGTGCCGGCGACCTGGGACAAGACCTATTTCAACTGGATGGACAACATCCAGCCGTGGTGCGTGTCGCGGCAGCTGTGGTGGGGGCATCGGATCCCGGCGTGGTACGACGCCGACGGCCGGGCCTATGTCGCCGAGACCGAGGCCGAGGCGCAGGCGCTCGCCGGCCCCGCCGTCGTGCTGACGCGCGACCCCGACGTCCTCGACACGTGGTTCTCGTCCGCCCTCTGGCCGTTCGGCACGCTCGGCTGGCCGGGCGACACTGCGGTCGTCGACCGGCATTACCCCGGCGACGTCCTCGTTACCGGATTCGACATCATCTTCTTCTGGGTCGCGCGGATGATGATGCAGGGGCTGCACTTCATGGGCGAGGTGCCGTTCCGCACCGTCTACTGCCACGGCCTCGTCCGCGACGCCCGCGGCCAGAAGATGTCGAAGTCGAAGGGCAACACCGTCGACCCGCTCGAGCTGATCGACCGCTACGGCGCCGACGCGCTGCGCTTCACGCTGACGGCGATGGAGAGCCAGGGCCGCGACATCAAGCTCGACGAGAAGCGCGTCGAGGGCTATCGCAACTTCGCCACCAAGCTGTGGAACGCGGCGCGCTTCTGCCAGTCGAACGGCATCGCCGGGAGCGCCTCGCCGACCCCGCCGCCGGCGACCGCGCCGGTCAACCGCTGGATCGTTGGCGAGGTGGTTCGCGCCGCGCGCGCGCTCGACGAGGCGGTGGCCGCCTTCCGCTTCGACGGCTATGCCGATACCGCCTACCAATTCGTCTGGAGCCGCTTCTGCGACTGGTATCTCGAGCTGACCAAGCCGCTGCTCGCCGACGGCGCCGACGCCGCGGTCGCCGCCGAGACGCGGCGCGTCGCCGGCTGGGCGCTCGACCAGATCCTCGTCATGCTCCACCCGGTGATGCCGTTCATCACCGAGGAACTGTGGCACAAGCTGGCGCCGCGCGACCACGACCTGATCGTCGCGGCCTGGCCGACGACCGACGCCGCGCTGATCGACGCCGGCGTGGCGGCGGAGATCGACTGGCTGATCCGGCTCATCGGCGACATCCGCGGCGTTCGGTCGGAGCTCAACGTCGCGCCGGCGGCGAAGCTCGCGCTCCATGTCCGCGACGCCGGGCCGGACGATATCGCGCGGCTCGACCGCCAGCGCGGCGCGCTTGCCTGGCTGGCGCGGATCGAGGCGATCGACTTGGGACCACCGCCGCCCGGCGGCGCTGCGCAGATCGTCGTCGATGCGGCGACCTACATCCTGCCGCTCGCCGGCGTCATCGACCTCGCCGCCGAACGCGCACGCCTCGCGAAGAACGCCGCCGCCGCCGAGAAGGAGCGCGACGCGCTCGCCGCACGCCTCGCATCGCCGGGCTTCGCCGAGAAGGCGCGGCCCGAGGCGGTCGACAAGGCGCGCAGCGACCGCGCAGCGCGC
>CAXUEV010000142.1:0-4883 GCA_964250105.1 uncultured Sphingomonadaceae bacterium | reverse complement strand
GCCGTGCGGCGCGAGCGCGGCGACGAAGGTCGGGCGTTCGGCCGCCATGGCGCCGATCTTGCGGCTCGACACGCCGAGCCCGAGCGCGCCGCCGGCCTTGGCCATGGCGATCTGCGGGCGCAGCGTCGACGCCCCGTCCTCGCGCTGGAAGGCGACGAGATGCCCGCCCGCGTCGAGCACCGCAACGCTGAGCGGCTTGAGGCCGAGGTCATGCCCTTTGGCAAGCGCCGTCGCGACGACGATCGCGGCCTGGTCGAGGGTGATGCGGCTCATGCTGGTCTCCTTGAATCACGCGACGCCCTCCGCGGCGAGCAGGACGGCGTCGATCTTGCGCAGCGTGGCGGTGAAACGCGCGAGCTCGCCCCGGTCGATCGACGCGAAGATCCGCCGCTCGAGCTCGAGCGCCTTGGGGGCGACGTCGGCGTAGAGCGCACGTCCGCTCTCGCTCAGCCGCAGCAGGTGCGACCGGCGGTCCTCCGGGTTGGGCAGGCGTGCGAGCAGGCCGCGGCCGGTCAGCGCGATCGCCGCGCGGCTGACGGTCACCTTGTCCATCCGCGTCTTGAGGCCGATCTCGTGCTGGCTGATCCCGTCGTGCTCGGCGGCGACGGCGATGATCCGCCATTCGGGGATGCGCAGGTCGAACAGCGAGATGTAGATGCCGGCGACGGTGTCGCTGACGAGGTTCGAGGTGAACGACAGGCGGTAGGGGAGGAAGTCGTCGAGCTGGAGCGTCGCTGCGGGCATGGGCGATCGTAACATTTGACACCGGATGTGCAATGCGCCAAGATCGTCGCAATTGTTACTAAGCGGAGATAGTGGATGGCGACGATCGAGCAGGCGCCGGCGCCGACGGCGGCCGAGCAGAACCCGCTGGGGCTCAACGGCTTCGAGTTCGTCGAGTTCACCTCGCCCGACCCGGCGGCGATGGCGCGCCAGTTCGAGCAGCTCGGCTTCGTCGCCAGCCACCGCCACCCGACGAAGAACATCACCCGCTACCGGCAGGGCCGCATCAACCTGATGCTGAACCGCGACGCCGACGGCCGCGTCGCCGCCTTCCGCGGCGCGCACGGCCCGTCGGCGAGCGCGATGGCGTTCCGCGTGTCCGACCCCGCCGCGGCGATGCGCTGGGCGCTCGACCACGGCGCCAAGGCGACGATCGAGGACGATACCGTCATCCACGGCATCGGCGGCTCTTACCTCTATTTCGTCAAGGACGGCGAGGACCTCTACGCCGACTGGGCCGAGCTTCCCGGCTGGCGCGAGGCGGCGGCCGCCAACGGTGTCGGCCTCGACGTGCTCGACCACCTGACGCACAACGTCAAGCGCGGCCAGATGCGGGTGTGGAGCGAGTTCTACCGCACGCTGTTCGGCTTCGAGGAGCAGAAATATTTCGACATCAAGGGCAAGGCGACCGGGCTGTTCAGCCAGGCGATGATCGCGCCCGACCGCGCGATCCGCATCCCGCTGAACGAGAGCCAGGACGACAAGAGCCAGATCGAGGAGTTCCTCCGCGACTATAACGGCGAGGGCATCCAGCACCTCGCGCTGACGACCGGCGACATCCACGATACGGTCGAGAAGCTCCGCGCCCGCGGCGTCCGCCTGCAGGACACGATCGAGACCTATTACGAACTGGTCGACAAGCGCGTGCCCGGCCACGGCGAGGACCTCGCCCGGCTGAAGGCGAACCGCATCCTGATCGACGGCGACGTCGAGCACGAGGGCATCCTGCTCCAGATCTTCACCGAGACGATGTTCGGGCCGATCTTCTTCGAGATCATCCAGCGCAAGGGCAACGAGGGGTTCGGCAACGGCAATTTCCAGGCGCTCTACGAATCGATCGAGCTCGACCAGATCCGCCGCGGCGTCGTCACCGTCTCCGCCTGAGCCGCGCGTGACCGCACACCAGCCGATCGCGGCGGCCGTCGCCGGCGCCGCCGCCCACCACGGCTATATGCCGGGCTTCGGCAACCATTTCGCCAGCGAGGCGGTCGCCGGGGCGCTGCCGGTCGGCCGCAACTCGCCGCAGCACGTGCCGTTCGGGCTCTACGCCGAGCAGCTGTCGGGCACCGCCTTCACCGCGCCGCGGGCGGAGAACCGGCGGTCGTGGCTCTACCGCCTCCGCCCCGCCGCCGGCCACCCGGCGTACCGGCCCTATGCCCGTCCGAGCCTGCTGCGCTCGGGTCCGTTCGACGAGGTTCCGCCGTCGCCGAACCGGCTGCGCTGGGACCCGCTGCCGCTGCCGGCCGCGCCGACCGACTTCGTCGACGGGCTCGTCACCTACGGCGGCAACGGTGACGTCGGCGCCGGCGCCGGGATCGGCATCCACCTGTACGCCGCCACCGTGTCGATGGACCGCGTCTTCGGCAATGCCGACGGCGAGATGCTGATCATGCCCGAGCAGGGAACGCTGCGCCTCGTCACCGAGATGGGCGTGCTCGTCGTCGCGCCGCTGCAGATCGCGCTGATCCCGTGCGGGCTGCGCTTCCGCGTCGAGCTCGTCGACGGCCCGGCGCGCGGCTATGTCTGCGAGAATTACGGCGCGCTGTTCCGCCTGCCCGACCTCGGGCCGATCGGGTCGAACGGCCTCGCCAACCCGCGCGATTTCGAGACGCCGGTGGCGGCGTTCGAGGACGTCGACGACCGTTGCGAGATAGTCCAGAAGTTCCAGGGCGCGCTGTGGACGACGACGCAGGACCATTCGCCGTTCGACGTCGTCGCGTGGCACGGCAATCTCGCGCCGTGCCGCTACGACCTCGCGCGCTTCAACACGATCAACACGGTCAGCTTCGACCATCCCGATCCGTCGATCTTCACCGTGCTGACCTCGCCGAGCGCGACGCCGGGGACCGCCGACTGCGACTTCGTCATCTTCCCGCCGCGCTGGATGGTCGCCGAGGACAGTTTCCGGCCGCCGTGGTTCCACCGCAACGTGATGAGCGAGTTCATGGGGCTGATCGAAGGCGCGTACGACGCCAAGGCGGGCGGGTTCGTGCCGGGCGGCGCGTCGCTGCACAACCGCATGTGCGGCCACGGCCCCGACCAGGCGAGCTACGACAAGGCGGTCGCAGCTATGCTGGCGCCGCAGCGGATCGACGGCACGATGGCGTTCATGTTCGAGAGCCGCAGCGTCATCCGCCCGACGCGCTGGGCGCTGGCGACGCCGGCGATGCAGCTCGACTACGACGAATGCTGGTCGGGCTTCCGCAAGGCGGAGCTGCCGCGATGACCGCAATCGACGCGACCCACGATATCGGCCTGCGGAGCTGGGTCGAGAGCGCGGACGCGCACCCCGACTTTCCCGTGCAGAACCTGCCGTTCGGCATCTTCTCGCCCGACGGCGGCGCGGCGCGGCCGGGGGTGGCGATCGGCGACCTGATCCTCGATCTCCGGGCCTGCGCCGGGCTTCTGCCCGAGGCGGTCGGCGCGACGCTCGCGGACGCGACCCTCAACCGGCTGTTCGCGCTGCCGCCGGCGGATCGCCGCGACCTGCGGCGGCGGCTGTCGGCGCTGCTGACCGAGGACGGGCACCGCGCCGCGGTCGCGCCGCTGCTCCACGCGGCGAGCGCGTGCGTGCTCCACCTGCCGGCGAGGATCGGCGACTATACCGACTTCTACGTCGGCATCCATCACGCCAACAATGTCGGCCGGCAGTTCCGGCCCGACAACCCGCTGCTGCCCAATTACAAGCACGTGCCGATCGGCTATCACGGCCGGGCGTCGTCGATCCGCGCGTCGGGGGTGCCGCTGGTCCGCCCGCGCGGCCAGCAGAAGCCGCCCGAGGCGGACGCGCCGCACTATGCGCCGACGCGCAAGCTCGACTACGAGTTGGAGCTCGGCGTCTGGATCGGCACGGCGAACGCGCTCGGCACCAGCGTGCCGATCGGCGCGGCGGGGTCGCATGTCGCGGGCTTCTGCCTGCTCAACGACTGGTCGGCGCGCGATCTCCAGGCGTGGGAATATCAGCCGCTCGGGCCGTTCCTCGCCAAGAACTTCCACTCGACGATCTCGCCGTGGGTGGTGACGCCCGAGGCGCTGGCGCCGTTCCGCATCGCCCAGCCGCCGCGGCCCGAGGGCGATCCGCGGCCGCTGCCGTATCTGTGGGACGAGGCCGACCAGCGCACCGGCGCGCTCGGCCTGACGCTCGAGGTGCGCGTGTCGACCGCGGCGATGCGCGCGGCTGGCATGCCGCCGTATCGGCTCAGCCGGGGGCCGGCGTCGAGCATGTACTGGACGGTGGCGCAGATTGTCGCGCATCACGCCTCGAACGGGTGCAACCTGCAGGCAGGCGACCTGCTCGGCACCGGCACGATCTCGGCACCGACGCGCGACGGCTTCGGCAGCCTGCTCGAACTCTCGCGGGGCGGGGCCGAGCCGGTCGCGCTCCCGTCGGGCGAGACGCGCGCCTTCGTCGAGGACGGCGACGAGATCATCCTGACCGCGCGCGCCGACGCCGCGGGCTATGCGAGCATCGGCTTCGGCCCCTGCCGCGCGACCGTCCTGCCGGCGCCGGCGGACTGAGGCGGCGTCAGACGCGCTCGAGCAGCAGGCCGATGCCCTGGCCGACGCCGATGCACATGAACGCCATCGCGTAGCGGCCGCCGGTGCGGTGGAGCTCCTCGACCGCCGACAGGGTGATCCGCGCCCCCGACATGCCGAGCGGATGGCCGAGCGCGATCGCGCCGCCGTTGCGGTTGACCCGCGGGTCGGCCGGGTCGACGCCGAGGTCGCGCAGCGTCGCGATCGCCTGCGAGGCGAAGGCCTCGTTGAGCTCGATGACGTCGAGCCCGTCGATCGACAGGCCGGCGCGTGCCAGCAGCTTGCGCGCCGCTTCGATCGGGCCGACCCCCATGATCCGCGGCGCGACGCCGGCGGCGGCCATC
>CAXUEV010000141.1:0-4884 GCA_964250105.1 uncultured Sphingomonadaceae bacterium | reverse complement strand
GGCAGCAGCGCGCGCAGCAGCGCCGTCGGCGGGCGCGGCCGGCGCGCGAGGAACAGCCCGAGCTCGAGCGCCGCGAGCAGGACGCCGTACAGGGCGAACGCCAGCCCGTGCGTCAGGAAGATGACGACGGCGAGGACGCATGCCACCGGCAGCGCCACCGCCAGCCGGTCGCGCCGCGCCAGCCACCAGCCCGCCGCCCAGAACACCAGCCCGAGTCCGAACAGGAAGTTGGCGAACCCCCAATTGAGGATGAAGCTGTAGAGCAGCGGCACGAGCAGCAGCGCGACGAGCGGCGACATCCGCCCCGCCAGCTGGCGGTTGAAGAACAGGACCCCGCCGTACTGGAGCGCGAAGATCGCGATCACGGTGACGTGCGCGGCGAACGCCGGCGGCAGCACGCGCAGCACCAGCGTGCCGATGACGTCGAGGCCGATGTTCGGCAGGATCGACCAGTTGGCGGCATAGTTCTGCCGCAGCAGCGGGATCGCATCGAGGTGCGACAGGACGAAATAGCGCGCGAGATGGTTGTACAGGTCGATGAACGGCAGCACCGGCGTGGCGAACAGCGGCAGCAGCGCGACGAGGAACAGGCCGACGACGACGGTGCGCGTGCCGGCGGCCGGGGCCGCGACGACGGGAACGGCGTGATCGATGGCCATGGTGGCGAACCTAGCGGCTCGCGCCGATGCCGCCAACCCGGTTGATGCTGCACCGCACCAGGCGGCGCGCGTGGACGCCGGCACGCGGGCGCGCTATCTATGCTGCGCCCGTTTTCTGGAACCCGCCGATGCCCGATGCCCCCGTCTACACCGTTCCCGGCGCGACCGGCGACTGGGAGATCGTCGTCGGGCTCGAGGTCCATGCGCAGGTGACGGCGCAGTCGAAGCTGTTCTCGGGCGCGGCGGCGAGCTTCGGTGCCGCGCCGAACAGCCAGGTCAGCCTCGTCGACGCGGCGATGCCGGGGATGCTGCCCGTGCTCAACGGCGAATGCGTCCGCCAGGCGGTCCGCACCGGCCTCGCGCTCGACGCCGAGATCCACCGCTTCTCGCGCTTCGATCGCAAGAATTATTTCTATGCCGACCTGCCGCAGGGCTACCAGATCAGCCAGCTCTACCACCCGATTGTCGGCGCCGGCCACCTCGACATCGAGCCCGACGGCGAGCCGCCGCGGACGATCGGCATCGAGCGCCTCCATCTCGAGCAGGACGCCGGCAAGTCGGTCCACGACGGTCATGCGACGATGACCTATGTCGACCTCAACCGCTCGGGCTGCGCGCTGATGGAGATCGTGTCGAAGCCCGACCTGCGCTCGCCGGCGCAGGCGGGGGCCTATGTCCGCTCGCTGCGCGCGCTGCTGCGCTATGTCGGCAGCTGCGACGGCAACATGGAGGAGGGATCGATGCGCGCCGACGTCAACGTCAGCGTCCGCCGCCCCGGCGCGCCGTTCGGCACGCGGACCGAGACCAAGAACGTCAACTCGGTGCGCTTCGTCATGGCCGCGATCGAGCACGAGGCGCGCCGCCAGGTCGACCTGATCGAGGGCGGCGGCACGGTCGTCCAGGAGACGCGGCTGTTCGACCCCGATCGTGGGGAAACCCGGTCGATGCGGTCGAAGGAGGACGCGCACGACTATCGCTATTTCCCCGACCCCGACCTGCTGCCGCTGACGCTGACCGAGGACTTCGTCGCCGACTGCCGCGCCAGCCTGCCCGAACTGCCCGCGGCGAAGCGCGAACGGTTCGAGTCTGCGCTCGGCCTGACCGCGTACAACGCCGCGGTGCTGACGGCGGAAAAGGAGACCGCCGATTATTTCGAGGCGCTGCTCGCCGCGCTAGGCGCCGGCCAGGCGCGTGCGGCGGCGAACTGGGTGACGTCGGACCTGTTCGGCGCGCTGAAGCGGCTCGGCACCGACATCGCCGCCTCGCCGGTGTCGCCCGCCGCCGCCGCCGAGCTTCTCGCGCTGACCGCCGACGGCACGCTGTCGGGGTCGCTGGCGAAGCAGGTGTTCGAGATCATGCTCGACACCGGCGACGGCGCGGCGGCGATTGTCGCGGCGAAGGGCCTGCGCCAGGTCAGCGACACCGGCGCGATCGACGCCGCCATCGCCGCCATCCTCGCCGCCAACCCCGACAAGGTCGCCGACTATCGCGGCGGCAAGGACAAGCTGTTCGGCTTCTTCGTCGGCCAGACGATGCGGGCGATGGCCGGCAAGGCCAATCCGGCGGTGGTCAACGAACGGCTGGTGGCGGCGCTGGCGGGCTGAGCCGCGTCAGCCGACGAACGCGCGCTCGATGACGTAATCGCCCGGCGCGGCGTTCGAGCCTTCCTTGAAGCCGAGCGCGTCGAATTTCGCGGCGAAGTCCTTGATCATCGCCATGCTGCCGCACATCATGATCCGGTCGATCGCCGGGTCGAACTGGCCTGGCCCCATGTGGCGCGTCTTGAACATGCGGCCGCTGTCGATCAGCGCGTCGATCCGCCCGGTGGTGCGGAACGGCTCGCGGGTGACGGTCGGCAGGTAGCTGAACTGCACCGCCGCCTCCTCGTTGACCAGCGGGTCGTCGGCGAGCTTGGCGTCGAGCTCGGCGAGGAAGGCGAGGTCGCCGACCCGCCGCGCCGAATGGACCAGCACGATGTCGTCGAAGCGCGCGTAGGTGTCGGGATCGCGGATGATGCTGAGGAACGGCGCGAGGCCGGTGCCGGTGGCGAGGAGGAACAGCCGCTTGCCCGGCAGCAGCGCATCGGTGACGAGCGTGCCGGTCGGCTTGCGCCCGAGATAGATCGCGTCGCCCGGCGCCAGCGCGATGAACTGCGACGTCAGCGGGCCGTCGACGAGCTTGATCGACAGGAATTCGAGCGTCTCGGCATAGGGCGGGCTCGAGATCGAGTAGGCGCGGACCAGCGGCTTGCCGTTCCGCGGCAGCCCGACCATGCAGAACTCGCCGGCGCGGAAGCGGAAGCTCGGCGGCCGGGTGACGGTGAAGCTGAGCAGATGCTCGTTCCAGTGCCGGACTTCGGTGACGCGCTCGACGGTCAGGCTGGTGGTCGGCGCGAACGCGGCTTCGGTGGTTTCGATGGTCATGCGGTCTCCAGCCGGCGGACATAGGGGATGCGCGGCCCGCTGTCAGCGTAGAATTACTGTCGCGCAGGTCGGCGTTGACGCCGCGCCGCCAAGCGGCTTTGGTGCGCGGCACCAGGGAGCCCCGATGTTCAAGAAGATATTGATCGCCAACCGCGGCGAGATCGCCTGCCGCGTCATCCGTTCCGCGCGCAAGATGGGAATCGCGACCGTCGCCGTCTATTCCGACGCCGACGCCGGGGCGCTCCACGTCGAGATGGCCGACGAGGCGGTGCGCCTCGGCCCGCCGCCGGCGGCGGAATCGTACCTGCTCGGCGACGCCATCGTCGCCGCCTGCGTCGCGACGGGGGCGGAGGCGGTCCATCCCGGCTACGGCTTCCTGTCGGAACGCGCGTGGTTCCCCGAGGCGTTGGCGGCCGCCGGCGTCGCCTTCATCGGCCCGCCGGCGGCGGCGATCGCGGCGATGGGCGACAAGATCGAATCGAAAAAGCTCGCGCGCGCCGCCGGCGTGTCGGTGGTGCCGGGCTTCGTCGGCGAGATCGACGACACCGAACACGCCGTCCGCATCGCCGGCGAGATCGGCTATCCGGTGATGATGAAGGCGTCCGCCGGCGGCGGTGGCAAGGGCATGCGCCTCGCCTGGTCCGAGGCCGACGTCCGCGAGGGCTTCGAGACGACGCGGCGCGAGGGGCTGGCGAGCTTCGGCGACGACCGCGTGTTCATCGAGAAGTTCATCGAGCAGCCGCGCCACATCGAGATCCAGCTGATCGGCGACAGCCACGGCAACATCGTCTATCTGAACGAGCGCGACTGCTCGATCCAGCGCCGCCACCAGAAGGTCGTCGAGGAGGCCCCCTCCCCGTTCGTCACGCCCGAGATGCGCGCGGCGATGGGCGAGCAGGCGGTCGCGCTGGCGCGCGGCGTCGGCTACACCAGCGCCGGCACGGTCGAGTTCATCGCCGGCGCCGACCGCGGCTTCTACTTCCTCGAGATGAACACCAGGCTCCAGGTCGAGCATCCGGTGACCGAGGCGATCACCGGCGTCGACCTCGTCGAGACGATGATCCGCGTCGCCGCCGGCGAGCCCCTGGGCTTCCGCCAGGAGGATGTACGCCTCGACGGCTGGGCGATCGAGACGCGGATCTACGCCGAGGACCCGTATCGCGGCTTCCTGCCGTCGATCGGCCGGCTGGGCCGCTACCTGCCGCCCGACCTGCCCGGCGTCCGCATCGACACCGGCGTCGTCGAGGGCAGCGAGATCAGCCGCTACTACGACCCGATGATCGCCAAGCTGATCACCCACGCCCCGACCCGCGCCGCGGCGATCGAGAAGCAGCGCGACGCGCTCGACCGCTACCTGATCCGCGGCATCGGCCACAACATCGACTTCGTCGCCGCCGTCATGGGCCACGACCGCTTCCGCGCCGGCACCGCGGTCACCACCGCCTTCATCGCCGAGGAATATCCGCAGGGCTTCCACGGCAGCCCGGCGTCGGCCGAGACCATCGTGGCGCTCGTCGCCTGCGCCACGGTGATGAACGCGGTCGAGGTCGAGCGGGCGCAGCTGATCGACGGCCAGTTGAACGGCCACGGCGCGCAGTACGGCGAGGACTGGGTGATCAGCCTCGGCAGCGGCGACGACCGCACCGACCACGCCGTCAACGTCCTCCAGACCGGCGACGCCTACGAGCTGCTGCTCGACGGACGCGAGGTCCGCGTCACCACCGCATGGCGCGTCGGCGAGCCGCTGTTCGTCGCGCGCATCGACGGCGTCGAGCGCGCCGTCGCGGTCGACCGCCGCGCGG
>CAXUEV010000140.1:0-4923 GCA_964250105.1 uncultured Sphingomonadaceae bacterium | reverse complement strand
ATGAAGGCGATCGGCGTGCCGCCGCTGCTCGCCGTGCTGCGCGGCGAGCTCGGCCTCGACGCGGCGATCGCCCGCATCCGCCTCGACACGCGCCGCTACGCCAAGCGCCAGCAGACGTGGTTCAGGAACCAGACGCCCGACTGGCATCGTTGGCGGATGCGAAAAGCCGTCTCGCATCCACCCGCGATCTTTGATAATCGAGTCGCGGAACAGGGTTAACGGGGGGATTTTTTCGATGCGATTCACAGATCTGAGTGCAGTTGCCGGCGTGGTCTTGCTCGCGGCGGCGCCCGCCGCGGCGGCGCGCCCCGACGCCATCTATGTCTTCGGCGACTCGCTGGTCGACGCCGGCAACGCCTATCTCGGCACCGACGGCCTGACGGCGCAGCCGGAGCTCGGCTATTTCGACGGCCGCTACAGCAACGGCCCGGTATACACCGACCTGCTGAGTAAGCGCCTCACCAAGAGCTATACGGTGCCGTATCTCGCCGGTGGCGACAATTACGCCGTCGGCGGCGCCCGCGCCGCGAGCGACGCCTATTTCTTCGGCAAGGCGTTCACCGTTCCCGGCCTCCAGACCCAGCTCGGCCTCTACGCCGCTGCCGCCGGCGGCGTCGCCGACCCCGACGCGCTCTACGTGCTCAACTTCGGCAACAACGACGTCAACGCGATCCAGGGCAACGACACCTACACGCTGGTCGGCGGCGTCCAGACGCCGGTGACGATCCCCGTCTATGAAGGGTTGTACGTCAACAGCTTCGTCAACGCGATCCTCGCGCTGCAGGGCGCCGGCGCGACCAGGATCCTCGTCGCCGGCGTGCCGAACCCGCTCGAACCCGAAGGCGTCGCGCTCCAGGCCAAGCTCGACCTCGCGCTCGATGCGCTCGAGGCATCGCCGTTCCTGACGACCACGCTCTACCGCTTCGACTTCTTCGATTTCTTCGGCCGCCTCCAGGCCGATCCGACCGCGTTCGGCCTGCCCGCCGACGCCGACCTCGATCCGACCCACGGCTGCATCCCGAAGCAGCTCGCGTTCGGCTTCCCCCCCGACTGCAGCAAATATTTCAGCTTCGACGGCATCCATCCGACCGCACCCGTCCATGTCGCGCTCGCAGGCGAGATCGGCCGCCTGATCGGCATCGGCGCGGTTCCCGAGCCGTCGGTCTGGGCGCAGCTGATCGCGGGCTTTGGCCTCGCCGGCGTCGCCCTGCGGCGGCGGCGCCAGACGGCGGCGACGTAATCTTATTGCTCGTCAGCGGTTGACAGCGTAACTTTCGGTCGGTAGCACGCCGCCTCGTCTCCAGCCAAGCGAGTGAAGTCGTGACCGCCAACCCAGAAGCCAACGGTGCCGGTGTCATCGTCCGTGCGCTGACCGACCTCGGCGTCGAGGTCGTCTTCGGCTATCCGGGCGGTGCCGTCCTGCCGATCTACGACGCGCTGTTCGCCCAGAAGCGGATCCGCCACATCCTCGTCCGTCACGAGCAGGCGGCGGTGCACGCGGCGGAGGGCTATGCCCGCTCGACCGGCAAGCCCGGCGTCGTGCTGGTGACGAGCGGCCCCGGCGCGACCAACGCCGTCACCGGCATCACCGACGCGCTGATGGATTCGATCCCGCTCGTCGTCCTGACCGGCCAGGTGCCGACCCACCTGATCGGCACCGACGCCTTCCAGGAATGCGACACGATCGGCATCACCCGCCACTGCTCGAAGCACAACTATCTCGTCAAGGACATCGCCCGCCTCGGCGACACGATCCACGAGGCGTTCCATATCGCCACCTCGGGCCGCCCGGGACCGGTCGTCGTCGACATCCCCAAGGACGTCCAGGTCGCCCGCGCACACTATGCCCGTCCCGGCCGGATCGAGCACAAGACGTACAAGCCCCAGGTCAAGGGCGACCTGACGGCGATCGCCGCGGCGGTCGAGATGCTCGCCGCCGCCGAACGCCCGATCCTCTACACCGGCGGCGGCATCATCAACGCCGGTCCGGGCGCGTCGCAGCTGCTGCGCGAGCTGGCGCGGCTGACCGGCGCACCGGTGACCTCGACGCTGATGGGGCTCGGCGCGCTGCCGGCGTCGTCGCCGCAGTTCCTCGGCATGCTCGGGATGCACGGCACCTACGAGGCCAATATGGCGATGCACGGCGCCGACCTGATGGTCTGCCTCGGCGCGCGCTTCGACGACCGCGTCACCGGCCGGCTCGACGCCTTCTCGCTGGGGTCGAAGAAGATCCACGTCGACATCGACCGCTCGTCGATCAACAAGACCGTGCGCGTCGACCTCGGCATCGTCGGCGACGTCGGCCATGTCCTCGAGGATATGATCAAGCTGTGGCGCGCCCGCGGTCTCCGGCCGCTCGACCTCGCGCCCTGGTGGACGACGATCGCCGGCTGGCGCGCGCGCAACTGCCTCGGCTTCGAGCAGGCGGGCACGGAGATCCAGCCGCAGCACGCCGTCCGCCGGCTGTGGGAAGCGACGCGCGCACGGAACCCGATCGTCTCGACCGAGGTCGGCCAGCACCAGATGTGGGCGGCGCAGCATTTCGGCTTCGAGGCGCCGAACAAATGGCTGACGAGCGGCGGCCTCGGCACGATGGGCTACGGCCTGCCCGCGGCGATCGGCGCGCAGCTCGGCAACCCCAAGGCGCTGGTCATCGACATCGCCGGCGAGGCGTCGATCCAGATGAATATCCAGGAGCTCGGCACCGCCACCCAGTACCGGCTGCCGGTCAAGGTCTTCATCCTCAACAACGAATATATGGGGATGGTCCGCCAGTGGCAGGAGCTGAACCACGGCGGCCGCTACAGCGAAAGCTATTCCGAGGCGCTGCCCGACTTCGTCAAGCTCGCCGAAGCCTATGGCTGGACCGGCATCCGCATCGAGACCGCCGACCAGCTCGACGACGGCATCGCCGCGATGTTGGCGGCCGACGGTCCGGTCATGGTCGACTGCCGCGTGTCGAAGGTGGCCAACTGCTTCCCGATGATCCCGAGCGGCGCCGCGCACACCGACATGGTCCTCCACGGCGACGAGACCGTCGGCGAGAAGGACGAAGACGCGCAGGCGCTGGTCTGATGCTGGTCGCCCGCGCCGAACGCCACACCCTGTCGATCCTCGTCGACAACGAGGCGGGCGTGCTCGCGCGCATCGTCGGCCTGTTCTCGGCGCGCGGCTACAACATCGAGAGCCTGACCGTCGCCGACGTGTCCGACGACCACGAGGTCAGCCGGATCACCGTCGTCACCTCGGGGCCGCCGGCGGTGATCGAGCAGATCATGGCGCAGCTTGACCGGCTGGTGCCCGTCCACCGCGTCCTCGACCTGACCGCGTTGGGCCCGCACGTCGAGCGCGAGATGGCGCTGGTCAAGGTCGCCGGCGTCGGCGACAAGCGCGTCGAGGCGCTGCGCCTCGCCGACATCTTCCGCGCCCGGCCGGTCGACACGACCACCCGCAGCTTCGTCTTCGAGGTCAGCGGCGCGACCGAGAAGGTCGACCAGTTCATCGCCCTGATGCGCGAGGTCGGCCTCGTCGAAGTCGCCCGCACCGGCGTCGCCGCCATCGCGCGCGGGCCGGAGGCGGTATGACCTATCGCCAGTCGAACAAGGCCGCGACGCTGACCACGAGGGTGACGAAGCCCGTCGGGATCAACAGGAACGGAATGTCGTTCACCGTCGTCAGCAGCTCGGGCCAGATCGGCCATAGAAAGAGACAGAGCGATTGCGGCACAGTTCCTCCGGCGATCGCCGCGATGATCGCGTCGCCCGGCGTGAACGTGCGTTTCGCCGGAGCGACGGGAGCCGGCGCCAAACGCAATCGCCACGTCGCGTTGATCACGGTAAACAGGATGGTCGTCGCGAAGATGGCGACAGCGAGCGCGCGGCTTTCAGGCGATAATGGCGCCAAGCGGCCTAGCTCTGGCTGGTCGGCAGACCAGGTTTGCCCGGCGCGCCTTCAGGCTCGGTCAACGCACCCGATGCGAAGGCCAGCACCGCCCCAGCCACCGCACCGATCATCGGTGCGATCAGCGGAACCGACGCGATCGCGATCGCCGCGGCCGCCGCACCAAGGCTCGCGCCGCTGGCGACGCTGCCCCCGCCGACGAATATCTGTCTGAAGCTCACACTCATCACGCTGTTCTAATATCGTCACCTGGAACAGTCAACGAACGGAACCTTGAACCTATGCGCGTCTACTACGACTCCGATGCCGATCTCGGCCTGATCAAGGCGAAGAAGATCGCCATCGTCGGCTACGGCAGCCAGGGCCATGCCCATGCGCAGAACCTGCGCGACTCGGGCGTGAACGACGTCGTCATCGCGCTGCGGCCGGGATCGGCGACCGCCGCCAAGGCCGAGGGCGCCGGGTTCAAGGTCATGGCCAACGCCGAGGCGGCGGCCTATGCCGACGTCCTCATGGTGTTGGCGCCCGACGAGACGCAGGCGGCGATCTACGCCGACGACCTCAAGCCGAACATGAAGCCGAACAGCGCGCTCGCCTTCGCCCACGGCCTCAACGTCCATTTCCAGCTGATCGAGCCGCGGCCCGACATCGACGTGTTCATGGTCGCGCCCAAGGGTCCCGGCCACACCGTCCGCTCGGAATATGTCCGCGGCGGCGGCGTGCCGTGCCTGATCGCCATCGCCCAGGACGCCACCGGCAACGCCCACGACCTCGGCCTGAGCTACGCCAGCGCGATCGGCGGCGGCCGTTCGGGGATCATCGAGACGAGCTTCAAGGAAGAGTGCGAGACCGACCTGTTCGGCGAGCAGGTCGTGCTGTGCGGCGGGCTGACCCAGCTGGTCATGGCCGGCTTCGAGACGCTGGTCGAAGCCGGCTACGCCCCCGAAATGGCGTATTTCGAGTGCCTCCACGAGGTCAAGCTGATCGTCGACCTGATGTACGAGGGCGGCATCGCCAACATGC
>CAXUEV010000139.1:0-4931 GCA_964250105.1 uncultured Sphingomonadaceae bacterium | reverse complement strand
GCGCTCGCGCGCCTGCGCGTCGCGCAGGTGCCGGCTCGGCGCGAGCCGCGACGGCGCCTGGACCAGCCCGGCGAGCATCGCCGCCTGGCCGACGCTGAGGTCTTCGGGGGCGCGGTCGAAATAGGTCCGCGCCGCCGCCCGCAGGCCATAGGCGCCCTCGCCGAAATAGACGCTCGACAGGTAGCGCGACAGGATCTGGTCCTTGGTCAGGCGCGATTCGAGATAGAAGGCGATGATCACCTCCTGCAGCTTGCGCCTGATCGTGCGGTCGGCCGACAGGAAGCTGGTCTTGGCCAGCTGCTGCGTCAGCGTCGAACCGCCCTGCGCGACGCCGCCCGCCTGCGCGTTGCGGAACAGCGCCCGGAGCATGCCGCGCGGATCGATCCCCCAATGCGTGTAGAAGCGCCGGTCCTCGATCGCGATGAACGCCGCGGGCACGTATTTCGGCAGCGCGGCGATCGTCACCGGCACCTCCTTGTACATCCCGCGCCGGGCGATCGGCTGGCCGCGCGTGTCGAGCAGGACGAGGCTCGGCTCCTTCAGCGGCTCGAGCGCGCGGCCGAGCGGCGCCGTCACGACAAGCCAGACCGCGAGCACGACCATAGCGACGACGAGCAGCCCGAGAATAAGCCGCCAGTAGCGGCGGAGGAAGCTCGGCCGGCCGGCCTCCTCGTCGAGCATCGCCTCCCATTCGGCGCGGCGGCGATCCTCCTCGGCGTAGAGGCCGGGCGACGCCGTCACGCGCGCTCGCGGGTGGCGGTGAAGCGCAGCGCCGTCTCGCGCTGCTCGGTGTAGTTGAGCTCCCACTGGTCGCGGGCGAGGAACACCGGCGCGCCGTCGCGGTCCTCGGCGACGGCGGCGCGGTGGTCGTCGATGAAGGTCTTGAGGTCGGCCGGCCGCTCCGCCGTGATCCAGCGCGCGGTGTCGAACGGCGACGCCTCGAAGCCGGCGGCGACGTTGTATTCGGCCGACAGCCGGCTGATCAGCACCTCGAGCTGGAGCTGGCCGACGACGCCGACGATCCACTGCGCGCCGATCAGGGGGCGGAACAGCTGGGTCACCCCCTCCTCGGCCATGTCGTTCAGCGCCGACCGCAGCTGCTTCGACTTGGTCGGGTCGCCGAGGCGGACGCGGCGGAGGATCTCGGGCGCGAAATTGGGGATGCCGGTGAAGGTCACCGCCTCGCCTTCGGTCAGCGTGTCGCCGACGCGCAGCACGCCGTGGTTGGGGATGCCGATGATGTCGCCGGGATAGGCCTCGTCGGCGATCTCGCGGGCTTCTGCGAAGAAGAAGATCGGCGAGTTGATCGCGATCGTCTTCCCCGTCTGGACCTGCTTCAGCTTCATGCCGCGGCGGAAGCGGCCCGAGCACAGCCGCATGAAGGCGATGCGGTCGCGG
This sequence comes from uncultured Sphingomonadaceae bacterium, assembly GCA_964250105.1. Classification (GTDB taxonomy): domain Bacteria; phylum Pseudomonadota; class Alphaproteobacteria; order Sphingomonadales; family Sphingomonadaceae; genus Polymorphobacter_B. Next base: position 3,533 of record CAXUEV010000139.1, on the reverse strand, counting down.
TGCTGCGGGTTCATGTTCGCCTGCACCTTGAACACGAAACCGGTCACCGCGGGCTCTTCGGGGGCGATCGCGCGCGGAATCGCCGGCTGCGCGCGCGGCGGCGGGGCATAGGCGGCGAGCCCGTCGATCAGGTCCTCGATCCCGAAATCCTTCAGCGCCGAGCCGAAGAACACCGGCGTCAGCGCACCTTTGCGGTACAATTCGGGATCGAGCGTCGCATAGCCGCCGAGCGCGAGCTCGGCCTGCGCGCGCAACTCGCCCAGCTCATCCGCCGGCACATGTTGCGACAGGCGCGGGTCGTTTAGGCCCTCCATGCGGATCGTTTCGCCCGCCGCGCGGTTCTCCGCTGGCACGGTCAGGCGGTTGCGGCGGAGGTCCCACAGGCCGCGGAACTGCCCGCCCATGCCGACCGGCCAGTTCATCGGCGCGACGTCGAGCGCCAGCACGTCGGCGATCTCGTCGATCAGCGCGAACGGGTCGCGGCCCTCGCGGTCGACCTTGTTGATGAAGGTCAGGATCGGCACGTCGCGCAGGCGGCAGACCTCGAACAGCTTGCGCGTCTGCGCCTCGATGCCGCGCGCCGCGTCGATCACCATCACCGCGCTGTCGACCGCGGTCAGCGTCCGGTAGGTGTCCTCCGAGAAGTCCTCGTGCCCCGGCGTGTCGAGCAGGTTGTAGGTGATGCCGGCGCGCTCGAAGGTCATCACCGACGACGTCACCGAGATGCCGCGCTGCTGCTCGATCTTCATCCAGTCGGAGCGCGCGCGCCGGTTGTTGCCGCGCGCGCGAACCTCGCCCGCGAGATGGATCGCACCGCCGAACAGCAGCAGCTTCTCGGTCAGGGTCGTCTTGCCTGCGTCGGGATGCGAGATGATCGCGAAGGTGCGGCGCGGATTGGCGGTCATGACGGGTCCTGCGGCACGCCGCGGCGTGTGCCACCAACCGGGCACGCGGCGCAAGCCCGGCCTGCGCCGACACGGTCGGCTTCCACGCCCGCCCCCCTATGCAGCGAGTCCACGCTTTGTTATGGTCGCGCCGTCAACGGGGCGGGGAGGTTCCTTTGCGTATCCAGCGATTTGCCGCACGGCTTTCAGTTCAGGTCTTGGGAGTGGCGACGCTCGCGTCGGCGGGCGCCGCGCCGGTGGCGGCGGCGAGCCTGTACGCGCAGCCGAAATATGCCGCGATCCTGATCAACGCCGCGTCGGGCGAGGTGCTCTACGCGCGGCAGGCGGACGCGCCGCGCTACCCGGCGTCGATCACCAAGGTGCTGACGCTGTACATCGCCTTCGAGACGCTGGTCCGCGGCGGCGCGCGGCCGACCGACCCGATCACCATCTCGCGCCATGCTGCCGGCCAGCCGCCGTCGAAGCTCGGGCTGCGGCCGGGCTCGGTGATCAGCCTGAAGGACGCGATCGACGTCATCGCCACGCGCTCGGCGAACGACATCGCCGTCGCGCTCGCCGAGCATATCAGCGGCAGCGAGGCGGCGTTCGCCGCGCGGATGACCGCGACCGCGCGCCGGCTGGGGATGAACTCGAGCCAGTTCGTCAACGCCACCGGCCTGCCCGACGCCCGCCAGCTGACCACCGCGCGCGACATCGCCACGCTGAGCCGCGCCGTCGTCCGCGACTATCCGCAGTTCTACCGCGTCTTCAGCCAGGTCGCGGTCGACTATGAGGGCCAGGTGATCGGCAACCACAACCATCTCCTGTCGACGCTGCCCGGGGTCGACGGGATCAAGACCGGCTTCACCAACGCCGCCGGCTTCACCCTGGCGGCGTCGGCGGCGCACGATGGCGTCCGCCTGATCGCGGTCGTCCTCGGCGGCCCGAGCCGGCTGGCGCGCGACGGCAACGTCACCAACCTGCTCGACACCGGCTTCGACGTGCTGACCCGGCGCAGCCGCGGCGAGATGACGACCGTCGCCGCCAACCTCGCCGAGCCCGAGGACCTGTCCGACGGCGTCCTCGAGGGTCTCGCCGAGACCGGCATCGGCGAGTCGACGACGCTCGCCGTCCTCGGCCGCGGCGACCGGCCGAAGGCGGGCCGCATCTGGTAGCGCGGGGTGGGGGGCGGATCGATCTTCGCGGCCAAATGCGTCCAACCTGTCATCGCCGCGAAAGCGGGGAGCCATCTCTCGACATCTGCGAATGATGGGTCCCCGCTTTCGCGGCGATGACAGTGAAGGGAGGGTGTGAGCGAAGATCGTCCCGCTCTGGCACTGACCGTATCAGCGTCGTTCGCCCCCGTCGTCGATGCGCGAACGCGGGTGCTGGTCCTCGGCAGCCTGCCGGGGGCGGCGTCGTTGGCGGCGGGGGAGTATTATGCCAATCCGCACAACGGGTTCTGGCGGCTGCTCGGCGGTGTCGTCGGCGTCGATCTCGTCGCGCTGGGATATGCCGAGCGTCTCGTCGCGGTGGTCGCGGCGCGGGTCGGGCTGTGGGATGTCGTCGCGACGGCGCGGCGGCGCGGCAGTCTCGATGCGGCGATCCGCGATGTCGCGGCCAATGACCTGGCGGCGCTGGCGGCGACTTTGCCCGAGCTGCGGCTGATCGCCTTCAACGGGCAGAAGGCGGCGGCGATCGGCCGGCGCCAGCTCGGGGCCAACGCGATACCGCACCTCGTCCTACCGTCGAGCAGCCCGGCGCACACGCTCGCCTATGCGATCAAGGCGCTGGCATGGGCCGGACTGCGTGCCTATCTCTAGGCGGCACAGCCACGAAAGTGGCACAGCCACGAAAGGCCGGACATGCGCCTGAGCGTCCTCGACCAGTCGCCGATCGCCGAGGGCTCGACCCCGGCGCAGGCGCTGGCCAACAGCATCGATCTCGCGCGGGCGGCCGAGCGCCTCGGCTACCACCGCTTCTGGGTCGCCGAGCACCACGCTTCGCCGGCGCTGGCGGGCACGGCGCCCGAGGTGCTGCTGGCGGCGATCGGCGCGGCGACGTCGCGCATCCGCCTCGGCAGCGGCGGCATCATGCTGCCGCACTACAGCCCGCTCAAGGTCGCCGAGACCTTCTCGATGCTCGCCGGCCTCTATCCCGGCCGCGTCGACCTCGGGGTCGGCCGCGCGCCGGGCAGCGACCAGCGCACCGCGCTCGCCCTCCAGCGCGACCGGCGGACGCACGCGCCGAACGACTTCCCGAGCCAGCTCGCCGAGCTGCTCGGCTATCTCGAGGACGACCTGCCGGCGAACCATGTCTTCGCCACGCTGGCGAAGACGCTGCCCGGCCTGCCGCACCGGCCCGCGGTATGGCTGCTCGGCTCGTCGCCCGACAGCGCGGCGTGGGCGGCCGAGACCGGACTGCCGTACTGCGTCGCCGACTTCATCAACAGCGGCGGCGCGGCGCTGGCGCGCGACTATCGCGCGGCGTTCGCGCCCGGGCGCACGGCCGCGCCGTACACGATGGCGGCGCTGTGGACGGTGTGCGCCGATAGCGACGCCGAGGCCGAGCGGTTGGCGACGAGCGCGCGGATGATGATGGCGCACCTGCTGCGCGGCGCGCCGATCGCGGTGCCGTCGCCCGACACGG
>CAXUEV010000138.1:0-5051 GCA_964250105.1 uncultured Sphingomonadaceae bacterium | reverse complement strand
GCAACGTCCGCCGCTGCTTTGGCCCGGCGGTCGTCGAGCGCTTCGAGGCGGTCGGCCAATAGCCCGGCCGAGCCGATGCGGTCGGCGGGATCGCCGGCGGCGGCGGCGGCGATGTCGTCGCGCAGCAGCGGGTCGTCGATGTCGCGCTCCCAGCCGGGCGCCGGCACGCGGCCGAAGTCGCCGACGGCGAGCTGGAACAGCACCAGCCCGAGCGAATAGATGTCCGACTTGACGGTCGCGACCGCGCCCGCCGCCAGCTCGGGGGCGCGGTAGAAGGGCGTGCTCGAGAGGCGATCGCTCTTGCCGTCGGAAAGCGGTTCGCCAGCCAGATCGGTGATCGCATAAGCCGCTGCGGCGCTGTCGTCGAACACGCGGCCGCTGCCGAAATCCGCCAGCCTGACCCGCGATGCCGTCGCGTCGATCAGGATGTTCGCCGGCTTGATGTCCTTGTGGAGCACGCCGACGGCATGGACCGCCGCCAGCGCGTGTGCACACCGCGCGGCGATGCCCAGGCGCTGCTCGAGCGCGATCGCGTCGAGCCCGCCCGCGGCGCGCGCCCAATCGAGCAGGCTGAGGCCCGCGTCGCGGCTCTCGACGACATAGGGCGCGGTCGCGAAGTTCCATTCGAGCAGCGGCACGGATGGGCCGTCGGGGCCGAGCGCGGCGAGCAGCATCCGCGACACCGCCACCTCGCGCTTGAGCGCGCGCAGGCGGTCGGGGGCATCGGCGAACTTGAAGATACGTATCTCGCCCGTTTTCTCGTGGCGGCCCCGCCAGACGTCGGCGGCGCCGCTGTCGCCGAGCGGTTCGAGCAGCCGCCATTGCCGCCGGCCGGGGACGGCATCGCCCGGCGCGAAGGCGAACCGCGGCGCGGCAGGCGCGTCGAGCGTTTCGACTGACACCGGCGACGCCAGCCGGTAGCCGACCCGCGCGACGGTGACGATCGCGGCCTGATTGTCGTCGCCGAGCGCGCGGCGCAGCTTGGCGACGGCGGTCGGCAGCGAATTCTCGACGACGCTGACGCCGGCCCAGACCGTCTCGAGCAGTTCGTCCTTCGACACGACCTCGCCCGCGCGCAGGCAGAGCTCGTGGAGCAGTTCGAGCGGCTTCGATTCGACGGTGACCGCGCGTCCGGCGACGATCAGCGACCAGTTCGCCTCGTCGAACACGGCGGTGCCGAATTGCCAGCGCCGGCGCCGGCGGCGACTGCCGCCGGTCGCTCGCAGGTCCGATTTCGTGTCGATCGCCGCGCCCCCCAAGGCTTCAGAAATCCTTCATCGCTCCGCCAAGACTCGGGTCCCGCCCCCAACATAGTTCCGGATAACGGCATGAGCCGCAAGGGGGACCGCCCATCGTCCGACAGGCGTCGGCGCTGCAACGGACGCTCCGCCGCACGACCTGAGGAGACACGATATGAAGGGCAAGATCCTGGGCTTCACGCCGTCCGCCGGCGCCGGCGCGATCTCCGGCGATACCGGCGAGCGGTTCAGCTTCGTCGCCGCGCAATGGCGCAGCGAGAAGCCGATCACCGTTGGCACGACGGTCGATTTCGCACCGATGGCGGGCGTGGCGACCGAAATCTATCCGGCGGCCGCGGCGTTGCCCGCGGCCGCCGATCTGGCCGCGTCGCCGGCGGTGCAAAAGGCGCGCAGCCTGGCGATGACGACGCTGGCCTTTCCGCTGGCGGTCCTGCTGCTGCTCGCAACCTTCCTGCCGGCCATCAGCGGCACGACCATCGATCCCCGCTTTCCGGCCCAAAGCGCCTCGCTGTGGGGGCTGGGCGGGCTGTCGCGGATCGTCAGCGCGAACCCGATGCTGGCGAACGACGATGTCATGACCGCTCGCAAGCAGCTTCTCGCGCTCGACGAGCGCGAAGCGGATGTTCGCGCCCATTCGACGGGCTTCGGCGGCATGCCGATGGACATCGGACCCGAACTCAAGTCGATCGCCGAACAGCGCGAGGAGGCTCAGAAGAGAGTCAGCGCCGCCGGCTTCGCCAGCACGGTCAAGAGCCTGCTCGTCGTTCGCTGGGCCACGCCGATACTGGCGCTCGCGCTGTTGTGGTTCTGCTGGGTTGGCCGGGAGGTCAAGCCACTGTCGCTCGCGACCGGAGGTGCGTCGCTCGCCACCGCACTCATCATCTACGGGTATCGCGAAACGATCGTCCGCGGCGACGGGGTGGAAGGCTCGATCGGCGATGCCATCGCGCGTCAGATGGAGGCGGCCATCGTCCTCGGCTGGGGAACCTATCTGATCGGCCTGATCGGCATCGGTCTGATCCTGGCCGGGCTGGGGATCGTCAAGAACCCGCTGGCAGCCAAGGCGTGAGGCGGAGGGCTGATCGAGATCGGTCATACGGCACCACGCGAGATACAAGGCCGAGAACATGTTGAACTATTTCAGGATCGGCCTCGCCAACTTCGATCTCCAGTTAAGTAGCGGTGTGGCCGCCGGACTGAAAACGTGGAGCGAGACGCATGTCTCGGGCGGTGGCGGCGGTAATAACAGCTCGATCTCAATCAACTCGTACGTGAGAACGCGAAACGAGTTCTTCCTCATAGGCGACGATGGTGAGGAGGAAAGTGTTTCCACTGGCGGGCATATCTCGTTGCGCGCCGGCCAGTCAGCGGCGGTTATCTACGTCAAACGCGTGAGCACCAAAGGAACATATTCAATATATTCTAAGAACTACGCCAGTGGCGATCCAAGAGAATTAGGCGGGCTCGAGAATCTGACTCGGGGCGAGCGACATGGCGACGGCAAACCAGCCCACGATACGTGTGGCGACAGGAGTGGAAGCATGACGAAGACGAGGTGGAACAGCGTAACGCAGGTGCGCCGCACCTTGGCACGCAAGTTAGTCTAATGACGCCGGCTCTCCCGATCGTCGGATTCGGAAACTACCTGCTGCTGGCGACAGCCTTGCTCGTTCGACGACGTCGTACAAGCAACGCTCAAATGTCCAATAGGACGCGTGACGATTGTCTGCTCCTGCTGCCGTGCCGGATATGGCTCGGACGCAGCCGGCCCGCGCCCATTGCGCCGGCGCCGCGTTGCGGAAGCGGCGACGAATGAATGCGGAGGTCGCTGCTTATTACGACCGGCTGGCGCCCGATTACGACAGCGATCGGTTCGGCAACAGCTATGGCCGGTTCCTCGACCGCGAGGAGCGCGCGGTCATCGCTGCGATGCTGCCGCGCGCGGCGGGGCGCGTGCTCGATCTAGGATGCGGTACGGGCCGGCTGACGAACTTTGCGACCGACGGCTGCGACATCAGCCGCGAGGGCATCCGCATCGCCGCGCTGCGCCACCCGGCGTGCGGCTTCGCCGTCGTCGACGGCACAACGCTGCCCTATCCGTCGCAGGCATTCGACGCGGCGCTGTGTTTCCACGTGCTGATGCACCTCGATCAGGCGGCGATCGCAGTCCTGCTGACGGAGGTCGCACGCGTGTTGAAACCGGGCGGCGTGTTCGTCGTCGACGCCGCGTCCGAGTTGCGCCAACGGCCCGGTCGACGGCGCGACGGTGGATGGCACGGCGCGACCAGCCTGTCGCGCCGTAGCTTCGCCAAGCTTGGCCGCGATGCCGGCTTTTCGCTGACCGACGTGCGCGGCATCGCGCTCACGCCGATCCACCGGATTCCCGCCGCGTGGCGGCGCGCACTCGTCCCCGCCGACCTGATGATGGCGGCGGTCGTGCCCTCGCTCTCCTCTTATCTGGTCGCGCGTTTCGTTCGGGACGAGCGCGGTTGATCGCGTCGCTGCGGCAGGTGGCGCGGGCGACCGCGCCGGTGGGAGCGTGGCCCCGTGGCATGTCGCGGCGCACCAGTTCCGCATCGCCGCGAGCATCACGGCAACGGGCAAGCCGACACCCGAGGGCAATCATCGCGACGGTGTCGACTGGGTGATGATCATCCTCGTCGCACGCGAGAACGTGACCGGTGGCGTCACGTCGATCACGACGGCCGATGGGACCCCGATCGATCGGTTCACCCTCTCGCGACCGCTCGACGTGTCTGCTCGACGGCAACCGGATCTACCACGACGCCTCTCCGATCCGCATCACCGACGCGACGTTACCGGGATATCGGGACGTGCTGGTGCTGACGTTCTGCAAAGGTGTGCAAAGCTAGCGAGGGCGCCATGTCGTGGAAACGACGTTTGCACGTTCGTTCGAATTGGCTCCCCGGGCAGGATTCGAACCTGCGACCATCCGATTAACAGTCGGATGCTCTACCGCTGAGCTACCGAGGAACGAGGCGGGGGCTATAGCAACGCGGGTCGTGGCGGACAAGCCCTCGTCAGCTCTCGAACTGCTCGGTGAAGATGCGGTCGTCGAGGGCGTGGTCGGGATCGAACAGCAGGTCGAGCGTGACGCTCTTGTCGCTGACGACGCGGACGGTGGCGATGTCGCGAACCTCGAGCTGGTCGGCGACGGCGCTGACCGGGCGCTTGCCTGCCTCGAGGACACGGAACTCGACGACCGACGACTGCGGCAGCAGCGCGCCGCGCCACCGCCGCGGCCGGAACGGGCTGATCGGCGTCAGCGCCAGCAGGTCGGACTGCAGCGGCAGGATCGGCCCGTTCGCCGACAGATTATAGGCGGTCGAGCCCGCCGGCGTCGCCACGAGCACGCCGTCGCACGACAGCTCGGCCATGCGCACGCGGCCGTCGACGCTGATCTCGAGCTTCGCCGCCTGGCGGGTCTCGCGCAGCAGCGACACCTCGTTGATCGCCGGCGAGACGACGACGTCCCCGGCCAGGGTGCGGGCTTCCATCGACAGGGGGTGGAGGGCGAAGGCGCGGGCGGCGGCGATCCGTTCGAGCAGGGCGTCGACGCGGAACTCGTTCATCAGGAAGCCGACCGAGCCGAGATTCATGCCGAACACCGGGCGCGGCCGGCGCGCGTGGAGCGCGGCGTGGAGCAGCTGGAGCAGGTAGCCGTCGCCGCCTAAGGCTATGACAACGCTCGCGCCATCGACCGGCGACCAAGCATAGAGCGGGCGCAGCAGCGCTGCCGCCGCCTGCGCCTGCGGGGTCGGCGAGGCGAGC
>CAXUEV010000137.1:0-5056 GCA_964250105.1 uncultured Sphingomonadaceae bacterium | reverse complement strand
CCTGGGTGTTCAGCTGGGCGCAGGCGCGGATCATGCTGCCCGGCTGGTACGGTGCCGGCGACGCGCTCGCCGGCTTCGCCGACCGCGGGCTGCTCGCCGAGATGGTCGCCGGCTGGCCGTTCCTCGGCACGACGCTGTCGAACCTCGAGATGGTGCTGGCCAAGTCCGACATGGGACTGGCGGCACGCTACGCGAGCCTCGTTCCCGATCCGGCGCTGTGCCGGGCGATCTTCACCCGCATCGACGACGGCTGGCAGCGGACGCGCGACCAGCTGCTCGAACTGACGGGGCAGGGCGAGCTGCTCGAGAAGCAGCCGGGGCTGCAGCGCGCGGTGCGCCTGCGCCTGCCGTACATCGATCCGCTGAACGAGCTGCAGATCGACCTGATCCGCCGCCGGCGCGCCGGCGACGACGACCCGCGCATCGCCGAAGGCATCCACCTGACGATCAACGGCATCGCCGCCGGCCTCCGCAACACCGGATGAGCGTCGCCTTCACCAAGGAGGGCGACGCCGAGGCGGTCGCCGCCGACCTGCCCGACCGGCCGCTGTCGCCGCATCCGAACCTCGTCACCGCGACCGGCCTCGCCGCGCTCGACGCCGCGCTGACCGAGGCGAAGGCGGCGTATGCCGCGGCGCAGGCGGGCGCGATCGCCGCCGACCGCACGGCGATGGCGCGCGCGACGCGCGACCTGCGCTACTGGAGCGCGCGGCGGGCGAGCGCCCGGCTCGTCGAGCGGAACGACACCGGCACCGTCAGCTTCGGCTGCACCGTCGCCTTCGACGACGCCGCCGGCCGGCGCCGGACGTACCGCATCACCGGCGAGGACGAGGCCGATCCCGCCGCCGGCACGATCGCCTATGTCGCGCCCGTCGCCCGCGCGCTGCTCGGCAAGGCGGTCGGCGACACCGCGGTCGTCGCCGGCGGCGAGGTCGTGGTCGTCGCGGTCGACTGATTATTTCTTCTTGGCGGCGGCACCCTTCTTGCCGAGCTCGGCCTGTGCCGCCGACGATTCGCGCGGGTTGGCCTTGCCTTCCTTCGCCGCCTTGGCGTTGGCTTTCTTGGCGGTGGTGCTGCCCTTGCCCTTGGTGTCCGGCATCGTCGTTCTCCCGTGACGTGCAACACGTCGTCCGGATAACCTTCACGTCGCCGGCGGGTTGCAGCGCGGGTGGGCTGGTCAGCCGGCCGGTTCGAGCTTGCCGCCCGACCGCGCGATCAGCTGGCCGAGCGCGAAGCAGACGAGGTCGCCGATCGTCGTCGTGAAGCGGAACAGCGCCGCCAGCAGCAGTGCGTCGGCGGTGCCGATCAGCGGGCCGGCGAGCAGCAGCACCATCGCCTCGCGCGTGCCGATGCCGGCGGGCGTGCCGAGCGGGATGAAGCCGACGAGCCACGCGGCGACGCCAACCGTCATCAGCGGGAAGATAATCGCGCCGGTGATCGCGTGGCCGAGCACGGTGAAGACGAGCGCCTGGCAGGTGAAGAACGCCATGTGCAGCAGGATCACCGTCAGCGCGGTCCCGGTCCGCGGCCGGACGGTGCCGAACATCGTCGCGAAGCGGCGGTTGGTCAGCAGCAGGACCGTCGTCACCAGCACCACCGCGCCTGCGGCGAGCGCGACGTCGCGCAGCAGCTCGGCCGGCAGCAGCAGCAGCGAGGTCGGCAGCAGGACGATCGTGACGACGATCACCAGCTGCGCCGACACCAGCTGGAAGACGATCTCCCAGCTCAATGCCTTGAGCAGCGCGGTGTTGGCGACGCCGGCGCGGCTCATATAGGCGTGGCGGCCGATGTACGAGAAGACGTTGCCGGGGACGTATTTGGCGAGCTGCGACACGGCATAGCTGGCGATCGTCAGCCGCCGCGGCAGCGCGGTGCGGGTGAAGTCGCACGCCAGCCGGTGCCAGCCCTCGGCGATCAGCAGATAGAGGAAGCCGTAGACGATGCCCATCGCCGCCAGCGTCGCCCAGGTGTCGGCCGACAGGTGGCGGCTGCCGATCGCGTCCCACTGGCGCTGGAACGAGACGATGACGAAGCCGATCGCGGCGACGGCGATCGTCCGGCCGGCATAGGTGGCGACGCGCCGCGCCGTCGTCCGCGTCATCGCCCGGCGGCTCAGCGCAGCGGCTGCACGACCGACCGCCGCTCGACCTCGGTCCGGGCGTCGCCGCCGAGGCTGCCGAGATCGCGGTCGGCGGCGAGGCGCGAGGCGTGGACCGGGCGGTCGAGCTCGAGCAGGCGCACCTTCTCGAGCGTCACCTCGAGCAGCTGGCGGTTGTGGCCGATCAGGTCGGCGATCAGGCCGAGGAGGAAGGTGAGGATGCCGATGACGACGAAGATGCCGCCGAGGACGACCGACTGGATCTTGCCGTCGCCCTGATCCATCAGGAACAGGATCAGGAAGCGGATCAGCGGGATCACGCCGACGATGAAGAAGAAGCCGCCGAGGAACATGAACGCGCGCAGCGGCTGGTACATCGCGTACATGCGCAGCATCGTCGTCGCCGACCGCTCGATGAACTGGCCGATGCTCTTGAACAGGCGCGAATCGCGCGTCTTCTCGTTGGTCCGGATCGGCACGCTGGTGACGGCGATCTGCTTGCGGCCGACCTGGATCAGCATCTCGATCGTGTAGCTGAAGGTCGAGATGATGTTGAGCTTCATCGCCGCGTCGCGCGATATGGCGCGGAAGCCGCTGACCGCGTCGGGCACGTCGACCTTGGCGAAGCGCCGCACCATCGTGCTGCCGAAGGTCTGCAGCGCCTTCTTGCGGCTCGAGAAATGGCCGATCGTTCCCGTCTGGCGGTCGCCGACGACGACGTCGGCGGTGCCGGCGAGGATCGGCGCGATCAGCTTGGGGATGTCGGCGCCGCAATATTGGTTGTCGCCGTCGGTGTTGACGATGATGTCGGCGCCGAGCTCGAGCGACATCTGCAGGCCGCGGCTGAAGGTCTTGGCCAGCCCGACATTGGCCTTGTTCGCCAGGATATGCTCGACGCCGGCGGCGCGCGCGACCTCGATCGTGCGGTCGCGCGAGCCGTCGTCGATGACGAGGATCTCGACGCTGTCGATGCCGGGGATGACGCGCGGGATGTCGGCGAGCGTCGCCGGCAGCGTATGCTCCTCGTTGTAGCAGGGGATCTGGACGATCAGGCGCATCTTCTATCCATTCCTGACAAGCGGCGGCGGCACGGGCATGTCGGTCTCGTCGAAGCGGGTGATGTCGTCGTCGCCGAGATACGGGCCGCACTGGACCTCGATCAGGTGCAGCGGCACCTTGCCCGGGTTCGCCAGCCGGTGCCGCGCGCCCGCCGGGATATACGCCGAGCGGTTCTCGCCGACGACCGTCTCGACGCCGTCGATCGTGACGAGCGCGGTGCCCGAGACGACGACCCAGTGTTCCGAGCGGTGGTAGTGGCGCTGCAGCGACAGCTGCCGGCCGGGCTTGACGACGATCCGCTTGGTCTGAAAACGCTCGCCGGCGTCGGTCGTCTCGAACGTGCCCCACGGCCGGTGGACGACCGGCTGGAGCATATGCCGCGTGCTGTTGCGCGACTTCAGCTCGTCGACGATCCGCTTGACCTGCTGCGACTTGGCGCGGGGCACGACGAGCACCGAATCGCGCGTCGACACGACGACGAGGTCGTCGACGCCGACGATCGCGACCGCCGGGCCGTTGTCGACGCGGACGAGGCAGTTCGCCGAATCGACCGCGACGACATCGCCGTGGATGGCGTTGCCGGCGGCGTCGCGCGCCGCGATCTCCCACAGCGCCCCCCACGAGCCGACGTCGGACCAGCCCATGTCGACCGGCACCACCGCCGCGCGGTCGGTCCGCTCCATCACCGCATAGTCGATCGACACGTTGGGGCAGGCGAGGAACGCCGCGCGCTCCGGCCGCACGAAGCGGCCGTCGGTCGTCGCCGCCGCCATCGCCGCGGCGCAGGCGTCGGCGATGGCGCTCGCATGCGCGTCGAGCGCGGCGAGATAGGCGCGCGCGCGGAACAGGAAGATGCCGCCGTTCCACGCATGCGCGCCGCCCGCGACGAGCGCGCGGGCGACGTCGGCGTCGGGCTTCTCGATGAAGCGCGCGACCGCATGCACCCGCGGAAACCCCGCCAGCGGCGCGCCGATCTCGATATAGCCGTAGCCGGTCTCGGGCCCGCGCGCGGCGATCCCGAACGTGACCAGCGCCGCACCGGCGGCGGCGGGCAGGGCGGCGGCCACCGCGCTGCGGAACGCCGCCTCGTCGGTGATGACATGGTCCGACGGCATGACCAGCAGGACGGCATCGTCATCGTCGGCAAGGGCGACATGCGCCGCCAGCGCGATCGCGGCGGCGGTGTTGCGCCCCTCGGGCTCGAGGATGATCGTCGCGTCGCCGTGGCCGGCGTCGGCGAGCTGGTCGGCGATGAGGAAGCGGTGGTCCTCCCCGCCGACGACGACCGCCGCGGCGAAGCCGGTGCCGAGCCGGCCGACCGTCGCCTGGAGCATCGACTGGTCGGCGGCGATCGGCAGCAGCTGCTTCGGGTGGAGCGCGCGCGATACCGGCCACAGCCGCGTGCCGGCACCGCCCGACAGCACGACGGGGACGATCCGCAGCGGCGTTTCTGCCATGATCTCGCTGTCACCCATAGGAACCGCGCCCATGGCTAGCCCGAACCGCGCCTCCAGTCACGGCCGAAATCGCCGCCGGCCGCAGTTTTATGCTGCACTGCACCAATCGGGCCGCCGCTTTGACACCGCCTGTGCGCGCCTGTAGACGCGCTCCGCGGGCCGGTTGCGGCGGGGTAGCTCAGCTGGTTAGAGCACGGGAATCATAATCCTGGGGTCGGGGGTTCAAGTCCCTCTCCCGCTACCGCCCGAAGCTTTCACGGAGAGACGCGTGACGACCATCGCCGCCCCCGTCACGACGGCGACTGCCAATAACGTCGCGACGGCGACCGCTGACATCACGCCCGTGCGGCTGTCCCTGGTCGACACCGACCTATCTGCAGCGGCGGCGGCATTCGGCGACGCGTTCGAACGGACCGGCTTCGCGGTGGTCGCCGAACACGGC
>CAXUEV010000136.1:0-5061 GCA_964250105.1 uncultured Sphingomonadaceae bacterium | reverse complement strand
GCCATCCGCTCGGCGCCACCGGCGCGATGATCCTCGGCACCGTGCTCGACGAGCTCGAGCGGACCGGCAAGGGCACCGCGCTCGTCACCCTGTGCGTCGGCGCCGGCATGGGCACCGCCACCGTTATCGAGCGTATCTGAGGACCCGCGCATGACCGAGACCATCCGCCACGACCTCGACGCCGACGGCATCCTCGTGCTGACGATCGACCTGCCCGGCCAGTCGATGAACGTCATCAACGCCGCCTTCCTGCGCGACCTCGCCGCCGCGGTCGAGCGGATCAAGGCCGATGCCGCGATCGCGGGCGCGGTCATCACCAGCGGCAAGGCGTCGGGCTTCATGGCCGGCGCCGACCTCAAGGACCTCGACTCGATCCTGGGCGGGGCCCCTGCGCCCGGGCAGTCGGCGGCCAAGGTGGCGTTCGACACGATCCTCAAGCTCAACCTGCTGTTCCGCAGCGTCGAGACGTGCGGCAAGCCGGTCGCGGTGGCGATCAACGGCCTCGCCCTCGGCGGCGGCCTCGAACTCTGCCTGGCGGGGCACTACCGCGTCTGCAGCGACAATCCCAAGGTCCAGCTCGGCCTGCCCGAAGTCCTGATCGGCCTGTTTCCCGGCGCCGGCGGCACGCAGCGGCTGCCGCGGCTGATGGGGGTCAAGGCGGCGCTGCCGTACCTGCTGCAGGGCAAGTCGATGACCCCGCAGGAAGCGCTGGCGTCGGGTGTCGTCGGCGAGCTGGCGCCGTTGGCCGAGGTCGTCGACCGCGCCAAGGCATGGGTCAGGGCCAACCCGACCAGGGTCACCCAGCCGTGGGACGACAAGGGCTTCAAGTTTCCCGGCGGCGTCGGCGCGTACGATCCCGGTTTCGCCCAGACCTTCGTCATCGGCAACGGCATGACGCAGCGGCAGACGAGCCACAACATGAACGCGCCGATCGCGCTGCTGTCGGCGGTCTACGAAGGCGCGCAGCTGCCGATGGATACCGCGCTGCGGATCGAATCGAAATATTTCGCCAAGGTTGCCGCCGACCCGCAGGCGCGCAACATGATCCGCTCGCTGTTCATCTCGAAACAGGCGGCCGACAAGGGCGCGCGGCGTCCGGCGGGCGTGGCAAAGACCAAGGTCGCGAAGATCGGCGTGGTCGGCGCCGGGGCGATGGGCGCGGGCGTGGCGCTGGTCTCGGCGCAGGCCGGCATCGCCGTCGTCCTGCTCGACCGCGACCTTGCCGCCGCCGAGAAGGGCAAGCAGGACGGCGCCGACCGGCTGGCGAAGCAGGGCATCGCCGCCGGCAAGGCCGCCGAGCTGCTGGCGCGCCTCCACCCGACCGCCGACCATGCCGACCTCGCCGGCTGCGACCTGATCATCGAGGCCGTATCCGAGGACCGCGCCGTCAAGGCCGAGGTCACGCGGCGGGTCGAGGCCGCAGTCGGTGCCGGCACGGTCTTCGGCTCGAACACCTCGACGCTGCCGATCACCGGCCTCGCCGCGGCGTGGTCGCAGCCGGCCAACTTCATCGGCATCCACTTCTTCTCGCCGGTCGAGAAGATGCCGCTGGTCGAGATCATCGTCGGCAAGGAGACCGGGCCGGAGGCCGTCGCCAGGGCGCTCGACTATGTCGCGGCGATCCGCAAGACGCCGATCGTGGTCAACGATTCGCGCGGCTTCTACACGTCGCGCTGCGTCGGCACCTACGTCCAGGAAGGGCTGGCGCTGCTCGGCGAGGGCGTCGCCCCGGCGCTGATCGAGAATATCGGCAGGCATATGGGGATGGCGGTCGGTCCGCTGGCGATCGCCGACGAGGTCGGGCTCGACCTGGCGCTGACGATCGCCCGGCAGGCGAAGGCCGATCTCGGCGACGCCTGTACGCCCGATGCGAGCGACGCCGTCATCGAAGCGATGAACGAACTCGGCCGCGTCGGGCGCAAGGGCGGCAAGGGCTTCTACGTCTATCCCGACGACGGCGCGAAGAAATTTCTATGGCCCGAGCTGTCGGCGACCGTCGCCGAGCCCGGCGAGCACGAGCATCCGACGGCGGAGGCGATCCGCGAGCGGCTGCTCTACCGGCAGCTGGTCGAATGCGCCCGCTGCTTCGCCGAAGGCGTCGTCGCGACGCCCGAGGACGGCGACCTCGGCGCGATCTACGGCTGGAGCTTCGCGCCGTTCACCGGCGGGCCGTTCAGCCATATGGACACGCTCGGGCTGGCGAACGTCGTCGCCATCCTCGACGGCCTGACCGAGCGTCACGGCGAGCGCTTCGCCCCGCCGCAGCTGCTCCGCGATCTGGCGGCGCGCGGCGAGACCTTCTACGGACGCGCCGCCGCGGCCCAAGCCGCATAGGGCCGCTGCATTGACCGCGCGGTCGCTCGGAGTGACGGCGGCGGCGATGGCTCTCCTGGTCGCCGTGCTCGCCGCCACCGCAGTGGCAGGCTGGCGCGAGGCGATCCGCACGCCCGTCGTCGTCCGCTACGACATCGCCGTCGCCGGCTGGCCGGCGGGGCAGGGGCCGCTGCGGATCGTCCAGCTGACCGACACGCACGCCGGCCTGCCCGACATGCCGCTGGCGCGGCTGCAGGCGGTCGTCGCGCAGGCGAACGCGCTGCATCCCGATCTGGTCGTGCTGACCGGCGACTATCAGGGCGCGCAGCTCGTCGGCAACCGGCCCGACGGCTTCGCCAACCTCGACGACGTCGTCCGCCCGTTCCGCGATCTGAAGTCGCGCTACGGCACGTTCGCGGTGCGCGGCAACCACGACAACGCGTTCTGGTCGCCGAAGGTCATCCCGCGCTACCGGATCACCTATCTGCAGAACCGCTGGGCCGATGCCGGGCCGGTGATCGTCGCCGGCATCGACGACCTGACGGCGGGGCATCCCGACATCGCCGCCGCGCTCGCCGGCATCCCGCCGGGCAAGCCGGTCGTGCTGCTGATGCACGAGCCCGACAGCTTCCCGCAGGTGCCGAAGTCGGTGGCGCTGACGCTCGCCGGCCATACGCACGGCGGCCAGATCGTGCTGCCGCTGATCGGCGCGCCGTCGACGCAGTCGGCCTACGGCCAGCGCTACCGGCGCGGGCTGATCGTCGAGGGCGGCCGGCGGCTGATCGTCTCGTCGGGGGTGGGGACCAGCACCCTGCCGCTGCGGCTAGGCGTGCCGCCCGAGATCGTCGTGGTGACGCTTCATTCGGCCGGGAGGAAGTCCGGCACCGACAGATAGCGTTCGCCGGTATCGTAGTTGAAGCCGAGGATGCGCGCGTCCGGAGCCAGGTCGGGCAGCTTCTGGGCGATGGCCTGCAGCGTCGCCCCACTCGAGATGCCGACGAGCATGCCCTCCTCGCGCGCGGCGCGCACCGCCATCGCCTTGGCGTCGTCGGGGCTGACCTGGACGACGCCGTCGAGATGCTGGGTGTGGAGGTTCGCCGGGATGAAGCCGGCGCCGATGCCCTGGATCGCGTGCGGCGCCGGCTGGCCGCCCGAGATCACCGGCGACAGCGTCGGTTCGACCGCGAACACTTTGAGATTGGGCCAGATCGGCTTCAACGCCTCGGCGAGGCCGGTGATGTGGCCGCCGGTGCCGACGCCGGTGATCAGCGCGTCGATCGGCTCGTCGTCGAAATCCTCGAGGATCTCGCGCGCGGTCGTCTTGATGTGGACGGCGATGTTCGCCGGGTTTTCGAACTGCTGCGGCATCCAGCTGCCGGGCGTCGCGGCGACGATCTCGTGCGCGCGTTCGATCGCGCCCTTGACCCCTTTCTCGCGCGGCGTCAGCGCGAAGGTCGCGCCATAGGCGAGCATCAGCCGCCGCCGCTCGATCGACATCGATTCGGGCATGACGAGGATGACCTTGTAGCCCTTGATCGCGCCGACGAGGGCGAGGCCGATCCCGGTATTGCCGCTGGTCGGCTCGACGATCGTGCCGCCCGGCGCGAGCGCGCCGCTCGCCTCCGCCGCCTCGATCATGGCGAGCGCGATGCGGTCCTTGATCGACCCGCCGGGGTTCGACCGCTCGGACTTGATCCACACTTCGGCGTCGGGGAACAGCCGCGCCATGCGGATATGCGGGGTCTGGCCGATGGTGCCGAGGATCGATTGAGCTTTCATCGCGCGGTCTCCGTTTGCTCGGTCAGGATAGCGGCTTCGGTCGCGGCGGGCGAGCCTTCTCGCGGCGGGACGAAGCGGTCGGCGCGGCGCAGGCCGGGGAAGCGCCACGCCCAGATCGCCGTGATGACGATCGCGCCGACGCCGCCGGCGACGACCGCCTCGACCGGGCCGAGCCATGCCGTGGTCAGACCGCCCCTGAACTCGCCGAGCTCGTTCGACGCCGAGACGAACACCGACGACACCGACGATACCCGGCCGCGCATCGCATCGGGGGTATGCAACTGGATCAGCGACGAGCGGACATAGACCGAGATCATGTCCGCCGCGCCAAGCACGGCGAGCGCGGCGAGCGACAGGTAGAGGTTGCGCGACAGGCCGAAGACAATCGTCGAGATCCCGAACAGCCCGACCGCGGCGAACATCTTGAGCCCGACATGGCGCGACAGCGGACGTGCGGCGAGCGTGAGCGCGGTCAGCGCCGCTCCGACCGCCGGGGCCGCGCGCAGGGGTCCGAGCCCCTCGACGCCGACGTGGAGAATGTCGCGCGCGAAGATCGGGAGCATGACCGTCGCGCCGCCCAGCAGCACCGCGAACAGGTCGAGGCTGATCGCGCCGAAGACGATCTGGTTGTGCCGGACATAGCCGAGCCCCTCGAGCGTCGCCCGCCACGGGCTCAGCGGCGAGCGCTCCGGCCGCGGCACCGGCGTGATCGCGAACAGGGCGCCGAAGGCGACGGCGAAGAGCAGGGCGGCGACGAGATACGGCGCTGCCGGCGCCGCGGCGTAGAGGAACGCGCCGAGCACCGGCCCGACGACCGCGCCCGACTGCCAGCCGATCGAATTCCAGGCGATCGCCGTCGGCAGCATCGCGCGCGGCACGAGGTTCGGCGCGAGCGCCGACAGCGACGGCCCGATGAAGGCGCGCCCGGCGCCGAGCAGCACGGCGGCGATGAACAGCGCCGGCAGCGTC
>CAXUEV010000135.1:0-5086 GCA_964250105.1 uncultured Sphingomonadaceae bacterium | reverse complement strand
GACGCCGAACTTGTGCTGCTCGTCGATCACCACGAGGCCGAGATCGTGATAGGCGACGCTGTCCTGGAAGATGGCGTGCGTGCCGACGAGGATATCGATCTCGCCGCGCGCCAGCCGCGCCAGCAGGTCGGCGCGGTCCCGCGCCTTGTCGCGCCCGGTCAGCACCGCGATGCGGACGGGCAGAGGGCTGAGCAATTTGCTGAGCGTCGCGCAGTGCTGCCGCGCCAGGATCTCCGTCGGGGCCAGCATCGCCGCCTGCGCGCCGCTCTCGACCGCGGTCAGCATCGCCATGGCCGCGACCAGGGTCTTGCCCGACCCGACGTCACCCTGCAGCAGCCGCAGCATCGGCGAGGCCTGCGCCATATCGCCCGCGATCTCCCCCGTGACGCGCCGCTGTGCTCCGGTCAGCGGCCACGGCAGCGCGTCCGTGAGCGCACCGGTCAATTGCCCGGTGCCCGCCAGTGCCCGCCCGCGCTTTTTCCGCGTGTCGGCGCGCACCAGCAGCAGCGCCAGCTGGTTCGCCAGCAGCTCGTCGTACGCCAGCCGGTCGGTCGCCGCCGCCTCATCGTCGAGCGCGTGTGCCCGGGCCAGCGCGTCGCGCCACGCCGGCCAGCGGTGCTGGGCCAGCACGCTCGGCTCGATCCACTCGGGCGCGGACATCGCGCGGTCGAGCGCGGCGGCGGCGAGCGTCGCCATCCGCCGGTTGGTCACGCCCTCGGTCAGGCCGTAGACGGGCTCGCGCGCCGGGATCGTCGCCGCCGCCTCGGGGGCGACGACGAAGTCGGGATGCGCCATCTGCAGCGACTGGCCGTAGCGGTCGAGCTTGCCGCTGATCACCTTGGGCACGCCGAGCGGCAGCAGCTTCTTCGCATACATGCCGCCCTGGCCGAAATAGACGAGGTCGATGCCGGTACGCGCGGCGTCCTCGCAGCGGACGCGGAACGGCGCGCGGACGCCGCCGCTGTCGTAGCCGACCGGCGTCACCGTAACGACGATCGTCCGGTCGACCAGCGTGTCGTCGAGCCGGTCGAGCCGCAGCCGCTCGATCGCCATCACCGGCAGGTGGAAGACGAGGTCGACCGCGCGCGTCAGCCCGAGCCGGCCGAGCTGGCGCGCCAATGTCGCACCGACCCCCTTCAGGACGGTGACTTCGGCGAACAGCGGGTTGAGTGACGCGGGGCGCATGGCTATCTGACGCTCGTAGCCGAACGCGCGCGCCTGTTCCAACGGGCGCGCGCGCTTCGGCGTTGGCAGGACGACGGTGTGGACGATCTCGAATTTCGCAAGCGCCGGATCGCCTTCCGCGCGTGGCACCGCGGCACCCGCGAGGCCGACCTGATGATCGGCGGCTTCGCCGAGCGCCATGCGGGCGGCTGGACCGAAGCCGAGATCGGCTGGTTCGAGGCGCTGCTCGAGGAGCAGGACGTCGACATCATGGCGTGGGCGATCGGCAAGCAGCCCCCGCCCGACCGCTTCGCCGGCCCGCTGATGACGGCGCTGCAGCGGCTCGACTATGTCGCCAAGTCGATGCGGTGACCGGCTTGATCCTCTCCCCTGAGGGGAGAGGCGACTCGCGCGAAGCGCGGCGGGTGAGGGTGGTCTTCCGCCCTGACGCTGCGACCGGTCGCTCTCGCCCTCGCCCTCCCGCGCCAAGGGGCGCGGGCCCCTCCCTCTCCCCAAATGGGAGAGGGGAAAGAGCGGAGGGGGAGTTGTGATCGACTTTCGCAACCTTGTCGCCGCGCGCGAATCGCTGACGCTCGCCGGGTGCGTGGCCGGGTATCAGCCATGGCTGATGGCCGATGTCGCGCGGGCGGCGCGGGGGCGGGCGGTGTTCGTCGCCGCCGACGACGGGTCGGCGCGGAACATGCTCGATGCGGTGACCTATTTCGCGCCCGAGATCGACACCGTCTATTTTCCGGCGTGGGACTGCCTGCCGTACGACCGCGCGTCGCCGTCGCTGCGCGTCGGCAGCGACCGGCTGGCGGCGCTCGCCGCGCTCGCCGCGTCGACGGACAAGGCGCAGCTGCTGGTGACGACGGTCAACGCCGCGCTCCAGCGGACGCTCGCGCCGCAGCGGGTCGCGGCGCTGACCGCCGAGATCAAGCCGGGCGCGCGGATCGACCGCGACCGGCTCGCCGGCATGCTGTCGGCCAACGGCTTCGTCCGCACCGACACCGTGTTCGAGGCGGGCGAGTACGCCGTCCGCGGCGGGCTGCTCGACCTGTTCCCGGCGGGGTCGGCGACCGCGCTCCGCCTCGACTTCTTCGGCGACGAGATCGAGACCGTCCGCCGCTTCGACCCCGTGACCCAGCGCACGGTGGCGACCACCGCCGGCTTCACCCTGCTGCCGGTCAACGAGGTGCTGCTGGGCGACGACAGCATCCGCGCCTTCCGCGCCGGCTATCTCGACGCGTTCGGCGCGGCGGCGACCGGCGACCCGCTGTACGAGGCGGTGTCCGACGGCCGGCGGCTCGCCGGCATGGAACACTGGCTGCCGCTGTTCGAGCCCGAGCTGGTGACGCTGTTCGACTATCTCGGCGACGGCGCGGTTGTCATTCGCGAGGCCGGCACCGACAAGGCGGCCGACGCGCGCTTCGAGGCGATCACCGACTATCACGACAACCGCCGCACGGCACTGACGGCGAAGAAGGGCAGCTATCGCCCGCTCGCGCCCGAGGCGCTCTATCTCGGCCGCGACGAGTGGACGCGGTGCCTCGCCGCCGCCCGCGCGCATTTGACCTCGCCGTTCGGCGTCCCCGACGGCACGCGCCGGACGATCGACTGCGCAACCCTCCCGCCGCGCGACTTCACCCCCGAACGCGCCGCACAGGCGAACGTCTACGAGGCGGTCAAGGCGCACGTCGACGATCTGCGCGGAGCGAAGACGCGGATCGTCCTCGCCAGCTATTCGAATGGCGCGCGCGAGCGGCTCCAGGGCCTGCTCGCCGACCATGGCGTGACGCGGCTGGCGACCGCCGATTCGTGGCAGCAGGCGCTCGGTGCCGCCGCCGAGGGCAAGATCGCGCTGACCGTCGTGCCGCTCGAACACGGTTTCAGCCAGCGTGACGTCGCCGTCCTGACCGAGCAGGACATGCTCGGCGACCGGCTCGTCCGCCGCCGGCGGTCGGCGAAGAAGGCCGATGCGTTCCTCGCCGAGCTGGCGATGCTGTCGCCGGGCGACCTGCTCGTCCACCAGGACCACGGCATCGGCCGCTACGACGGGCTGGTCGCGGTCGACATCGGCGCGAAGAAGGACGGCCGCACGCCGCACGACTGCGTCATGCTCAGCTACGGCGGCGGCGACAAGCTGTACGTGCCGGTCGAGAACATCGACGTGCTGACGCGCTACGGCTCGGAGAGCGAGGGCGTCGCGCTCGATAAGCTCGGCGGCGCCGCGTGGCAGGCGCGCAAGGCGAAGATGAAGGACCGCATCCGCGAGATCGCGGGCGAGCTGATGGCGACCGCCGCCGCCCGCGCGCTGCGCGAGGCCGAGGTCGCGGTGCCCGATCCGAGCGGCTACGGCGAGTTTGCCGACCGCTTCCCCTACACCGAGACCGACGACCAGCTGAAGGCGATCGACGACGTCCTCGGCGACCTCGCCTCGGGGCGGCCGATGGACCGGCTGGTCTGCGGCGACGTCGGCTTCGGCAAGACCGAAGTCGCGCTGCGCGCGGCCTATGCGGCCGCGCTGCAGGGGATGCAGGTCGCGGTGGTGTGCCCGACGACGCTGCTCGCCCGTCAGCATTTCGCCGGCTTCCGCGAGCGCTTCGCCGGGCTGCCGGTCGAGGTCCGCCAGCTGTCGCGCCTCGTCACCGCGGGCGAGGCGCGCGCCGCGCGCGACGGCCTCGCCGAAGGCACGGTCGACATCGTCATCGGCACGCATGCGATCCTCGCCAAGTCGGTCGGGTTCAAACGCCTCGGGCTGGTCATCGTCGACGAGGAGCAGCGCTTCGGCGTCACCGCCAAGGAGCGGCTGAAGAACCTGCGGACCGACGTCCACGTCCTGACGCTGACCGCGACGCCGATCCCGCGGACGCTGCAGATGGCGCTGACCGGCCTGCGCGAGCTGTCAATCATCGCCACGCCGCCGGTCGACCGGCTGGCGGTGCGCACCTATGTCATGCCGTGGGACGAGGTCGTGCTGCGCGAGGCGCTGCTGCGCGAGCATTACCGCGGGGGCCAGAGCTTCTTCGTCACCCCCAAGATCGCCGACCTGCCCGAGATCGAGCAGTTCCTCCGCGACGCGGTGCCCGAAGTCAGCTTCGTCACCGCGCACGGCCAGATGGCGCCGACCGAGGTCGAGGAGCGGATGAGCGCGTTCTACGACCACCGCTACGACGTGCTGCTGTCGACGACGATCGTCGAATCGGGGCTCGACATCCCGAGCGCCAACACGATGATCATCCACCGCGCCGACCGCTTCGGG
Organism: uncultured Sphingomonadaceae bacterium; assembly: GCA_964250105.1. Lineage (GTDB taxonomy): Bacteria > Pseudomonadota > Alphaproteobacteria > Sphingomonadales > Sphingomonadaceae > Polymorphobacter_B. The sequence continues at coordinate 660 of CAXUEV010000135.1, read as the reverse complement.
CTGGCGCAGCTGTACCAGCTGCGCGGCCGCGTCGGACGGTCGAAGACGCGCGCCTATGCCTATCTGACGACGCCGGCCGACGGGGCGATCACCGACACCGCCGAGAAGCGCCTGCAGGTGCTGTCGAGCCTCGACTCGCTCGGCGCCGGCTTCCAACTCGCCAGCCACGACCTCGACATCCGCGGCGCCGGCAACCTGCTCGGCGACGAACAGTCCGGGCATATCCGCGAGATCGGCTTCGAACTCTACCAGCAGATGCTCGAGGACGCGATCGTCGAAGCCAGGGCTTCCGCGCAGGGGATCAAGCCACCCGCAGAAGGCTTCTCGCCGGCGATCACGATCGACGCCGCGATCCTCATCCCCGAGGATTATGTCCCCGACCTCGACCTCAGGATGGCGCTGTACCGCCGCCTGACCGAGCTCGACGACCGCGCCGCGATCGACAGCTTCGCCGCCGAGATGATCGACCGTTTCGGCGCGCTGCCGCCCGAAGTGTCGAACCTCGTCCAGGTGATCGAGATCAAGCAATATTGCCTCGCCGCCAACATCGCCAAGCTCGACGCCGGCGCCAAGGGGGCGCTGGTCAGCTTCCGCAACGACGACTTCGCCAACGGCGCCGGGCTGATGGACTATGTCGCGCGGCTCGGCGACCGCGCCCGC
>CAXUEV010000134.1:0-5104 GCA_964250105.1 uncultured Sphingomonadaceae bacterium | reverse complement strand
GACTCTGCATCGCCGCTGCACTCAGCTTCTGGCTCAAATGAGCCCACACCCTAGACCGAGATGCTTAGCGGGCGGTGTCTCCGACCAGCCGCTCAGGCACGACGGCGACGGCGTCGATCTCGAAGAAGACGCCGTCGAGCGCCAGCCGCGGCACCGGGATCAGCATGCTCGCCGGCTTGTTCGCGCCGGGGAACGCCGCGTTGGTCGCGCGGGCGATGATCTTCTCGCGCTCGGCGCTGTGGTCGGCCGAGAGGAGCGTCACCTTGACGACGTGGTCCATGTCCGATCCGGCCGCCGCGAGGGCCAGGCGCAGGTTGGCGAAGGCGCCCGCGACCTGGCCGGCGAAGTCGGTGGCTAGGAGCTTCCCGTCACGATCGATCGCCATCTGCCCCGCAACATAGACGAGCCTCGTGCCGGCCGGTACGACCGTCACCTGGCTGAAGCCGTGCCGGGCGGGCTGGTACAATGTCTCCGGGTTCAGGTACTGCGGCGCGGATGCCGTGTCACCGGCGGCTGCGGCGGGCGCCAAGCCGATGAGCAGCGCACCAAGCAACAGATTCATGGCATGCCTCTGGATCATACGACCGCGACCGCGGCGACTTCGAACAGGATGTCGGGGTGATACAGCCGCTGGACCTCGAGCAGCGTCGAGGTCGGGTTGCAGCCCGCCTGGGCCAGCGGCGTCGTCAGCCGGTCCATCGCGGCGAAGAACCGGTCGATGCTCACGGTGTAGTAAGTGACGCTGACGATGTCGGCGAGGCCGGCGCCGCCTTCGGCCAGGACGGTCGCGAGATTCGCGACCGACTTCGCCAGCTGGGCACCCATGTCGCCCGGGTGCAGGACGTTGCCGGCGCCGTCGACCGAGCTCTGCCCCGAGACGTAGATCGTGCGCGCGCCGGGTTCGGCGACGCGTCCCCAGACGAAGCCGTGCGGCTCGTGCCAGGTCCACCCGCTCGGGGTGAGGATCGAGTCCGCCGCGTCGGCCGAACCAATGGTCATCAGAGTTCCTTGCCGATCACGGCATCCAGCGAATAGCGCCGCCCGCCGCCGAAGGAAAAATACAGGGCGACGGCGCCGAGGACCAGCGGATACTCGATGCCGACGTCGAACCACGCCCAGTTCGGCGCCAGGGCGAAGCAGATCAGCAGCATCTCGATCGCGAACATCGGCGCGACCACGCGCGTCAGCAGGCCGAACGCGAGCATCGCCCCGCCGACGAGCTCGAGGATGCCGATGCCGTAGGCCAGTCCGAATGCGCCCGGCAGGCGCAGCGTGTCGTTGATCAGCTGCGCGGTCAGCCCCAGCGGATCGGCCATCGATCCGTGCGACCGGTGGAGGACCTTGGGGATGCCGTGGGTGACGATGACGATCCCGACGACGACGCGGAGGAACGCATACGCCAGCGGAACGGCCTTGGCGTAGAACGGCGCGAGACCGGGATAAAGCAGCGCGGCAGGACTACGGCGCAGCGACGGGGCGTCATCTTCAAGAACAAATCTGTCGGTCATTTCCGCTCTCCCGGATCGAATACGGACATCCGCTCTCTGCCTAGAACTTCTTCGTCACGGTCATCGTCCACTCGCGTCCGCGGTTATAGGCGATCTCGTTGTAGCCGCCCGTCGTGTTGAACGCGCCGTTGCCGGCCACCGCGTAGATCTCGTCGCCGATGTTCTTGACGCCGGCCTGTACCGTCAGGCCGAGACCGGGATTTTCCAGCGTGAGCCCGGCGTCGAACATCGTCACGCCCTTAATCTGTCCGAGCGCGTTGGCGGGATCGAAGAACTGCGGCGCGAGGTAGCTGGCGCTCGCGCGCAGGCTCAGGTCGAAGTCGTGCGAGACGGAAAACGTATATTGGACCGACAGCTGGCCCTGCCATTCGGGGACATAGGGCAGCTGGTTCGCCGTCGTCACCGACGTCGTCGACCCCGGCACGTCCTCGATCTCGAGGATGCGGTCGTGGAGATAGCTGAAGTTGCCGTTGACCAGCCAGTGCTGGTCGGGGGCGTAGGTCAGTTCGCCCTCGAGCCCCTTGATGCGCGCCTTGCCGGCGTTGATCAGGGTCGGGATGATGCCGACGCGGTAGAGCAATTGGAGGTCGTCGTAGGTCGTCGAGAAGGCGGCGAAGTTGAGCCGCAGCGTCCGCGACAGCAGGTCGAGCTTGGTCCCGACCTCCCAGGCGGTGGCGAACTCCGGGTCGAAGCTCGTCGCCGCCGGCACCGGATCGCCGAAATAGCTCCAGTTCAGGCCGCCCGCCTTGTAGCCGCGCGTCCAGCTGACATAGGTCATGACGTCGTCGTTCCAGCGGTATTGCGCGGCGGCGGTGCCGGTGGTCGCCTGCGACTTCACGACATAGCGGCGGCGGGGGATGTACGGCTGGTCGTAGAACGGGACGTTGTACTGGTTGGGGAACATGCCCTTGGTCTCGTCGGTGTAGCGGATGCCGGCGGTGAGCTGCAGACGGCCGAACAGGTTGAGCGTCGCCTGCGAGAACGCCGCCCAGTTCTTGTTGTCATTGGTCTCGTCGAAGTGATCGAACCCGCCGCCGAGCGGTCCGTAGCCGAGATCGGTGACGAAGATCAGCGCGGTCTTGCTCTTGAAGTAATAGAGGCCGGAGACGACGGTGAAGTCCTTGATGTGGAAGATGCCCTGCAGTTCCTGGCTCAGCTGCCAGCCGCTGCTGTCCGCGTCCGAATGGCTGATCGCGAGCGGCGTGTTGTCGGCGTCGCGCGATCCCGACCAGTCGAGTTCGCGGTAGGACGAGATCGACTTGAAAGTCAGCGAATCGCTGACGTCGACTTCGGCCGCGGCCATGATCCCCCAGTTCTCGAGCTTGCTGCCGAGCGGCCAGGTGCCGGCGGTCTTGTGCGGCCCGAGGTCGAAGAAATTGTTCGCGCAGCGGGGATCCTCGATGTTGGGCACCGGTGAGGTCGGACCGGCCATGCCCGGGCAGCCGGACAGGAAGCTCTGGTTGGTGACGAACGCCGCCGTGGTGTTGATGCCGCCGAACACCAGCGCCGTGCCGTTCTGGTGCTCCTTGGTGAAGTCGGCCTTGGCGGTCAGCTTAACGCCGTCGCTCGGCCGCCACTGCACCTTGCCGGTGATCGTGTAGCTGTTGACGTCGGCCAGATCGAGGCCGTCGCTCACCCGCGTGACATAGCCGTCGCGCGTGCGGCTGCCGAAAGTCCAGCGCGTCAGCAGCTCCGGGGACACGGGGATGTCGATCGCGGCGCGCAGCTCGCGCAGATTGTCGGAGCCGATGCCGCCGCGGACCTCGCCGCCGAGGTCGGCGCCCGGCTGGGTGGTGGTCAAAAGGATCGCGCCGCCGATCGTGTTGCGGCCGAACAGCGTGCCCTGCGGTCCGCGCAGGACCTGGACGTTGGCGATGTCCTGGAAGTCCATGATGCCGCCGAGCGCCGATCCCTGGTAGACGTCGTCGATATAGATGCCGACGCCGGGGTCGACGCCCGGCGTCGCGTCGGTCTGGCCGATGCCGCGTATGAAGACTTGGGCGGCTGACGGGTTGCCGGTGTTCGGCGCCGCGCCGGCGATCTGCAGGCTCGGCGTGAGCGCGCTCAGCCCTTCGGTGCCGGTCACCAGGGCGCGGTCGAGCGCGCGCGCGCTGAGCACCGTCACCGCGACGGGCGTGTCCTGGACGTTCTCCTTGACGCGGCGGGCGGTCACGACGACGTCGACCAGCCCGTCCGCCGCCGCCTCCTCGGCCGCTGCCGGCGGAGCGAGCGTCTGCGCCGCGAGCGGCGCCGTGCACGGCAGCGAAATGCCCAGACAGAGTGCTGCTGTCGATATGATCTTCATGATGACTGCCCCCGTTTAAGTTTTGGACGATGATGCCGGACCGTCCCGGCGTCCCCGAATTGGTGAACCCAATGTCGTTGTTGTCTTTGGCCTTCCGAAACGCGTTCCCTTGCTGTCAGATCGGATAGTGTCGCGGCTCCGACTGCAGCGTCAGCCAGCGCAGGTCGGTACATTCGGCGATGCCGGCGAGACCGCCGAAGCGGCCCCAGCCGCTGTTCTTGGTGCCGCCGAATGGGACTTGCGGCTCGTCGTGCACGGTCGCGCCGTTGATGTGGCAGATGCCCGAATCGATCGCCCGGGCGACGCGCAGCGCCCGGTTCACGTCGCGGCCGAAGACCGCGGCGGACAGGCCGTATTCGGTGTTGTTGGCGACCCGGATCGCCTCGTCCTCGCCGTCGACCGCGACGACGGCGACGATCGGTCCGAAGATCTCCTCGCCGTAGAGCCGCATCGCCGGCGTGACGCCGGCGATCACCGTCGGCCGGTAGACGGCGCCGTCGGCGGCGCCGCCGGCGTGGACGACGGCGCCCTTCGCCACCGCGTCGGCGACCAGCGCCGTCATCCGGGCGACGGCTTCGGGGCTGATCAGCGCGCCGACCTGCGTGTCCGCCAGGCTCGGATCGCCGGCCCGCAGCGCCGCGGCGCGCGCCGCCAGCGCGGTCACGAACGCGCCCTCGACCGCGCGGTCGACGATGATGCGGTCGGTGGCCATGCAGATCTGGCCCTGGTTCATAAAGGCGCCGAAGCTCGCCGCGTGCGCCGCCTCGTCGAGGTCGGCATCGGGCAGGACGACGAACGGCGCCTTGCCGCCGAGCTCGAGGAGCACCGGCTTCAGGTGCCGCGCCGCCAGCAGCGCGATCTCGCGCCCGACCGCGGTCGAGCCGGTGAAGTTGATCCGTCGCACCGCGCGTTCGGCGATGACGGCTTCGGTCACCGCCGCCGCCCGGTCGCGGTCGCACGAGATGATGTTGAGGACGCCGGCGGGCAGCCCCGCCTCCGCGAAGATCTGCCCGAGCATATACTGCGCCCGCGGGGCCAGTTCCGACGCCTTGAGAATCACGGTGTTGCCGCACACGAGGGGCACGGCGATGGCGCGCACCGGCAAGATCACCGGCGCGTTCCACGGGGCGATCGCCAGGACAACCCCCGCCGGCTGGCGCACGGCCAGCGACAGCGAACCCGCCGTGTCCGAGGGTATCACGCTGCCGCCTGCCGAATAGGCGAGCGCCGCCGCCTCCTGGAGCATGCCCGCGGCCAGTCGGCAGTTGAAGTCGCCCCAAGGCCGCGGCGA
>CAXUEV010000133.1:0-5117 GCA_964250105.1 uncultured Sphingomonadaceae bacterium | reverse complement strand
CGATCTGGACCAGCCGGCGGAACCCGCCCGAGGAGTCCCCGAACGCGAGCGTCAGCCCGGTGACGACGATGACGATGACGCCGACGACCTTGGCGACGGGACCCTGGACCGAGTCGACGATCGACTGGAGCGGCGTCTCCCATGGCATGTTGGAACCTGCCGCCCAGGCGGGCAGCGCGTAGGTGAGGCCGAGCGCTAGGGCAGCGGCACGACGGATTAGACGGAAGCGGGTCATAAACGGTCTCCAGTTTGAGTGACGAGAGGAAGGAGGCGGTAGGCCCCATCGGTGCCCAGACCCTCGACGCGCACGAGCTCGGTCAGCCGGCGCTGCGCGCCGCGGCCGGCGAGCACAGCGATGACGTTGATTGTCTCGGCAATCAGCGGGCGCGGGACACTCGGTACGGCTTCGAGGATCAGCTGTTCGAGCCGGTGGAGCGCGGCGCTGGCGGTGCCGGCGTGGATAGTGCCGATCCCTCCGGGGTGGCCCGTGCCCCAGGCCTTCAGCAGGTCGAGCGCCTCGGCGCCGCGCACCTCGCCGACGGGGATGCGATCGGGACGGAGGCGCAAGCTGGAGCGGACGAGGTCTCCGAGGGTGACCCCCGGCGCGGTCCTGAGCGCGACGACGTTGGCGGCGTCGCAACGCAGCTCGCGCGTGTCCTCGATCAGGATGATCCGGTCGCCGGTGGTGGCGGCGATGCCGAGCAGCGCGTTGGTGAGCGTGGTCTTGCCGGTCGATGTCCCGCCCGCGACGAGGATGTTGGCGCGGTCGCGGACCGCCTGCCCGAGATAGGTCGCATGGGTGGCCGTCATCACGCCGGTCGCGACATAGTCGGTCAGTGACAGCGGCAGGCTTGCCGGCCGCCGGATCGAGAACACTGGTGCGGTGACGACCGGCGGCAGCAAGCCTTCGAACCGCTCGCCGCTTTCCGGCAGCTCTGCCGAGACGCGCGGGCTCCCGGCATAGACCTCCGCGCCGACATGATGCGCGACCAGCCGGATGATCCGCTCGGCTTGCGCAGGGGCCAGCCGCTCGCCCGTATCGGCCATGCCGTCCGACAGCCGGTCGACCCAGACCTTGCCGTCGGCGTTGAGCATGACCTCGGCGACCTGATGGTCGACCAGCAACGCGCCGATCGCCGAGCCGAGCGCGCTCCGCAGCATCGCGGTGCCGCGCTGGTGGACGAGGATCGAGGGCTGGGTCACGGCAGTCTCCGAGGTGCCGGCGCGGCGGCGGGCGGCTATCTAGAGGTGGGAGTGGATCATCCGGCGCGATCGTCCGGCCAAGTGGTTTCGACCGGCCAGACGCGGATCGAGCGGCGGTCTCCCGCGAATCATATTGGCTCCCTGTTGATCGGGAACGCTCGGCGACTTGACCTCGACTGCCTTTTCTATGTTCGGACTCGGGCTTGCCGAATGCGGTCGAGAGCGCCGAGGGCATGGTTGAGATAGTCGCGGACGATCTGCTCGCGATCGTCGTCGAGCAGGTTGATCGTGACTGCGATCAGCTTCGCCGCGTCGTCGCGACGTCTCCAGTCGCGCTCATTGGTATCTGGTTCAGCCAACGGACTCTCCGCGTCGTAGTGAGCTTGCCGCAGTCTAATTCCGTCGTGTCGACAAGGCTAGAGAGCTACATCAAGTTGGTGTAGAAGTTGCTCGGACCGCACGCCGTCACATCAACTTGATGTGAGGACGTGTGGCAAAGGGCATCCACGATAGTCGCTATCGCTGGGTGGTCGAGCGGCTGGTCCAGGAGCGCAAAGAAAAGGGGCTGTCGCAGGCTGCTGTCGCTGCATTGCTCGGCAAGCCGCAGCAATATGTCTCGCGTTACGAGACCGGCGAACGCCGGCTGGATATCTTCGAATACCTCGATGCTGCCGACGCGCTGGGGTTGGACGGCATCGGTCTTGCCGATCTCGCCAGATCGGAAACACGGCGGGCTGGGGACAATAAGCCTTTGGACGAGAGGTAGACGAACATCGCGCGCCTAGCGATCGCTCGATCGCAATCGGCGTGACCGTCGGCGGTGGCGCGCCGTGCGCTTGCGCCACCACAGCCAGACGCCGGTGATCGACAACGACGCGACCGCCAGCCCCGCTACCGTCAGGGCGATCTTCATCGCCGTCCCGAGCACGTCGGCCACATGGATGTCGCCGATCCAGCTCGTTAGCGTGGTGCCCGCGGCCTCGCCGGTCGGCACGCTGGCCGAGAGCAGCGCGCCGGTGTCGCCGTCGATCGTCACCTGGGTGTTGCCGGTGCGGCCGGGATCGCGATCGCTCAGCACCCGGTAGGCATAGACGTGCGTGGCGGGATCGAGGAACATCAGCCGCTCGGAGCGGACGGCGAAGCCTTTCTGCTGGGCCACTTGCGCCATAACGGCCTGCGCACGGACGTGCGCCGCGCGCCAGTCCAGCCGCGGTGGGCCTGCGCGCGTAATCGTCGGCTGGTCCGGAGCAGCCGGCTCGACGCCGAGCAGCGCGGCGGTCACGGGCCGGTAGACCTGCGGCAGGTTGAACGACACGGCGGACCAGGCGATCACCAGCATCAGCGCCCAGGGCCACAGCCCGCCGGCGCGGTGGAGGTCGTAGCACAGCTTGAACGATCCGCCCTGGCCACGCACCGCCCACGCCGGCGCCCAGCGGCGCAGCCAGGCCGGCGCCTCGCGGGCGACCCGCGCCCGCGCCGGAAAGGTCAGGTAGGCGCCTATGAAACAGTCGATCGTCCAGAGCAGCGCCGCCAGCCCGAGGATCAGCCGGCCGGTCTCGCCGAGCGCCAGGCTGTCGTGAAGATCGTAGAGGAACGGCATGAGGTTGACCGTGCCCTGCGCCAAGTCGCCGTGGCGGCGGGCGCCGAGCAGGCGGCCGGTGGCGGGATCGAACGCCGCCTCGTCGTCGTGCGGCGGCGGACCGCCCGGTCGCGCCTCCAGCTGGACGAACGCTGGCTGGTCCGGCGCGCGCGTCCAGTCGACCCCGTTGACGGCGAAGCCGGTCGCGCGCTCCGCCGCTTCGCGCAAGGTAAACACATCGAGCGGAGCCCGCGCTGTCGCGGCCGGCGGCAGCACAAACAGAGCGGGCGCGAACACGCGTTCCAGCTCGTCGTTCCAGGCGATCGCGGCGCCGGTCAGCCCGGTGATCGCCAGGAACAGCGCCAGCGTCAGCCCGGTGTAGCGGTGGACGAGCGTCGCGACACGGCGCGGCCGGTTCATGGCCCCCGCCTCACAAGGTCACCCGCCCGCCGATCGTCGCGCGGAACGGCTGCGACCGGTTGAACCCGACGTTGACCGGCTCGTAGACGCGCACGTCGAACAGGTTGGTGACGTTGCCCTGCACGCGGAGGCGCTCGCTGACGTCCCAATAGGCGCCGATGTCGATCCGCGTGCTGGACGGCAGCTCGCGCACCGCGGTGCTGAACGCGCTCGCCGAGAAGGGGCCGCTGAAATAATCGCGGCCCGGCCGGCGATCGACGAAATAGGCCCCGGCCGAGACCGCGACCCGCGGCAGGCCGAGCGGGGTCAGCGCGACCTTGCCGAACAGGCTGGCGCTGTGCGGCGCGGCTTCGGGCAGCTTGCTGCCGACGGGGATGCCGCTGGTCACGGGATCGCTCTCGGTCACGCGGCCGTGGATGTAGGCATAAGTGGCGATCAGGTCGATCCAGTCGACCGGCTTGCCCGCCAGCTCCGCCTCGGCACCGCGGATGCGCTGTTCGCCGATCGCGATCGAACGCGAGCAATCGGGAATCGTCGGGTCGCAGTCGGCGATGTTGCGGCGGGTGAGCTGGAAGGCGGAGGCGGACAGCGTCAGCCGGCCGGGCGCCAGCAGCTCCTGGCGCACGCCGGCTTCATACTGTTCGCCATATTCCGGCGGCAGCAGGCGGTTATCGCGATCGAGCGACGTGTTGGGGTTGAACGACTTGGACCAGGAGACGAACACGGTCGTGCGCTCGCCCGCCTGCCAGGCGAGCCCGAGACGCGGCGACAGCGCGGTCTTGCGCGCGTCGCCGCGATTGGCGACGACGGGATCGCTGGGGCAGCCGGCATCGAGCAGCGAGCAATAGCCGCTGGTCGAATTGGTGTCGTCGCGGCGCAGGCCCGCGAGCAGGCGCAGATCGCCCCATTCGACGAAGTCCTGGACGTAGAACGCCTTGGTCCGGATCGTGTTCTGGAAGAAGTCGGTGAGCGCCACGTGCGGTTCCGGCGTGCCGTAGACCGGGTTGGCCAGATCGAGCGGCGCCAGTGCGGCGCGGCTGCAGCAGATGCCGCCGGTCTTCTCGTCGCCATATTCGAAGCCGGCGAGCAATTTGTGGCGGGTCGGGCCGATCGCGACGCTCCAGCGTGCCTCGGTCTGGCTGACGACATACCGGGTCCTGCCGTCGCCCCGCCGCAGCGAGCGCGCCAGCAGATCGGGGCCGACCAGCGATTCGAAGCTGTCCGCATCGTAAGGGGCGACGTCGTGATCCCGCTCGCGGTAGCGCTGATAGTTGACGCCCTGGCGCAGCGTCAGGTTTGGCGTCACCCGCCAGCTCGCATCGAGCCGCGCCATGTAGCCGGTGTTGATGTTGCGGTCCCACGCCTCGCCGGTCTTGAAATCCTTGGGCAGCGCGAAGAAGCGGGTCAGCATCGGATACTGCGTTGCCTCGCGCGACGGGCCGACGCTGTGGAAATAGCTGCCTTCGGCCAGGATCGACACGTCGCCCGGATGCCAGCGCAGCGACTGCATCGCGAACCGCTCGGTCACGTCGCGGAAGGCGTTGGGCACCGTGTCCCTGGTCAGCGCGAGATTGGTGCGGCTGTCGAGCGTGTCGGTAAGCCGGACGTTGCCGTCGAGCGTGACCCGCGCATAAGCGGGCGTGCCGCCCGTCGCGTCGATCGTCAGGAAGTCGCGCGATTGCGGCGTCTTCGTCACGATGTTGACGAGTCCGGACAGGGCACCCGATGCGCCGTACAGCACCGACGCCGGCCCTTTGAGGAACTCGACCCGCTCGACCGCCTGGGGATCGAACCCTGCCGAGAAGTTCTGCACGCGAAAGCCGTTTACCGCGACGACCGAGCCGCTGCCGCCTTGGAGCCCGCGGATCGAGAAGTCGATCGTGAACGCGCCCGATCCGCTCTGCCGGCTGCGCAC
>CAXUEV010000132.1:0-5137 GCA_964250105.1 uncultured Sphingomonadaceae bacterium | reverse complement strand
CGCTGGGACCGGATCTGCGCGCTGCCGGCGCTGTGGGTCGGGCTGCTGTACGACGGCACGGCGCTCGACGCGGCGTGGGACGTCGTCAAGCACTGGAGCCACGCCGACCATGCCCGGCTGCGCGACGAGGTGCCGAAACTGGCGCTGAAGGCGGCGTCGCCGAACGGCGGCACGCTGCAAGAGCTGGCGCGGGTCGTGCTCGACATCGCCGACCGCGGCCTCGCCGCGCGCGCGCGGCTCAACGGGGCAGGGGACAGCGAGCAGGGGTTCCTCGCGCCGCTCCACGAGATCGCCGCAAGCGGCCTGACCAACGCCGACCGCATGCTCGAAGCGTGGCACGGCCGCTGGCACGGCGACGTCGCCGCCGTATATGCCGAGGACAGCTATTAGGCTATGTTCGCGGCATGAACGAGCATGTCTCCTTCGAGAAGCCGGGCGCGGACAGTCTCTACGAAGCCGATTTCGCCGCCTGGTCGTTCCATCAGGCCGAACTCGTGCGCGAACGCCGGTTCGACGAGCTCGACATCGAGAATATCGCCGAGGAAATCGAGGGTTTGGGCCGGAACCGCCGACAGGAACTCTATCGGCGGATGGCGCGGCTTATCGAGCATCTGATCAAACTCGATGCATCGCGACTCTATGATCCGCGTTGTCAGTGGATCTTGACGGTCGCGGAGCAACGGCGGCAGATCGACGAACTGGTCGTCGACAACCCCAGTCTGCGGCCGAAGCTTCCCGAGTTGTTCGGGCGGGCGTGGAGCCACGGCGCCGAGATGGCGCGCGGTGGGCTCGAAGAGTTCGACCACGAGATGATCGCCGCAGCGCCGAGCTTCACGCTCGCGGATGCGCTCGATCCGACGTTCATACCGGAACAGTAGCGGCATGACCGCTCCCCTGCGGGCGACCACGGCGGACAGCCTCTACGAGGCAGATTTCGTCGCGTGGACCGAAGCGCAGGCTGGATTGATCCGCCAGCGTCGTCTCGACGAGCTCGATCTCGAGAATATCGTCGAGGAGATCGAGGATTTGGGGAAGAATCTTCGCGATCAACTCGACCGGCGCATGTCGCTCCTGATCGAGCATCTGCTGAAGCTCGAGGTGTCGCGCCTGCATGACCCGCGTCGGCAATGGATTCTCTCGGTCAGCGAACAGCGCCGTCGCATCGAGCGGCTGCTTGCCCGAAACCCGAGTTTGCGCGCGAGTCTGCCAGACGTGTTTGCAGAGGAGTGGCCGGCGGGCGCCGAGATGGCCCGGGCGGGGCTGGAGGCGTATGATCGGGACATGGTGCCCGACGCGCCGGGCTTCACGCTCGCCGACGCGCTCGATCCGACGTTCATACCGGAACAGTAGCACCGTGGTCGCCTCGTTCTATGCTGCGGACAGCCATTCGGCTATGGTGACGACATGAACGAGCATGTCGTCCTTACCGCGCGCGAGGCCGGATACGATGCGGACTTCTTCGAATGGACCGTTCGGCAGACCGATCTGCTGCGGAGCGGTCGCCTCGACCTGATCGATGTCGTTAATCTCGCCGAGGAAATCGAGAGCTTGGGCAATTCCGACCGGCGCGGTGCGGTCAGCCATATGGCCGTGCTCATCGAGCATCTGCTCAAGCTGCGCTTCTCCGCCGACGTCGAGCCGCGACGGGCCTGGCGCAGCAGCGTCGCCAAGGCTCGCGTTGCGGTCGCCCTCATCTTCGACGACAGCCCGAGCCTGCGCGGCCGCAGGAAGGACCTGTTCGACAAGGCATGGCACCTCGGGGTGACCTACGCGTGCCGCGGGGTCACGCCCGTCGAGGCGGACGCAATCGCCGCTGCCGCCTCGCCGCTGTTCACGGTCGACGAGGCGCTCGACCCCGACTTCTTCTTCGAAGCCTAGGCACGCCGCGCCGTCGCGTACAGCGCGATGGCGGCGGCGTTCGACACGTTGAGGCTTTCCATCGCGCCCGACATCGGCAGCCGCGCGAGCTCGTCGCAGTGGAGCGCGGTGTTGGCGCGCATGCCTTCGCCCTCGGCACCGAAGACCAGCGCCGGGCGGGTGTCGCCGAGCGCCCGTTCGAGCGTCACCGGCGCCTTGCCGTCGAGCCCGATCCGCCAGAAGCCGGCCTCGCCGATCTCGTCCATGGCGCGGGCGAGGTTGACGACGCGGGTCCACGGCACGGTCTCGAGCGCGCCCGACGCCGCCCGCGCCAGCGCCCCGCTTTCGGGCGGCGCGTGGCGGTCCTGGGTGACGACGGCGAGCGCGCCGAACGCCGCCGCCGAGCGCAGGATCGCGCCGACATTGTGCGGATCGGTGATCTGGTCGAGGACGACGAGCGGCCGGCGGTTGCCGGCGGACGCGATCAGCAGGTCGCCGAGCCACGGGTTGTCGAGCGGCTCGACCTCGAGCACGATGCCTTGGTGCGGCGCGTCCGCCGGCACCAGCCGGCCGAGGTCGGCGGCGTCGCCGTACTGGACGGCGAGGCCGCGGGGGATGACGATCTCCCTGGCGACGTCGTGGGTGACGTGGAGCTTGCGGAACACGCGTTCGGGATTGTCGAGCGCGGCGAAGACCGCATGCCGCCCGTAGAGGCGCGGATAGCTGCTCTTCTGCCCGGCGGCGTTGCGGGGGTGCGGTCGTCGGCCCATGCCGCGGCGTGTAGCCGGTTCCGCCGCGCTTAGTCGATGCGGTAGTGGATCGGCTTGAAGCTGTGGTTGTTCGACTGGAGCGCCGAGCAAGCGGTCAGCCCGATGATCAGGTCGGTCTCGGCCGTGAAGGTGATGTGGTCGCCGGCGCGGCTCAGCGGCGGCGCGACCGTCAGCGCGCCGGTGGCGGCGTCGACCGGCACGTTCATGAAGACGTTGAACGCCGTCGGGATCTGGTCGGGACCGATGCCGTACGGCGCCAGCGCGGCGGCGAGGTTGCCGAAGCAGCCGCGATGCGGTTGGGTGTCGCCGTAGATGATGCGGAACGTGTCGGCCGAGCACGGCGTCAGCAGGAAGTCGTGGCGGCCGACGCTGTCCTCGACGATCCGCAGCAGGACGTTCGAGCGGTTCGAATAGAGCGGGTCGCCGGTCGTCAGGTAGATGCGGCTCGCATAGTCGAGCGTGCGGCCCGACGAGATCAGCTCGGCGGGATCGGCGCGGTTGAACGCGAGCAGGTCGGCGACCTGTTCGCCGCGCGGATCGATCACCGTCAGCCGCCGGCCGCGGTCGAGGGTGAACGCGGTTCCTGAGCGCGGGGCGATCTCGTGGACGACGCTCATGCCGCGTCGCGCTCGGCGCCGCGCCCGGCGAACGGGCACTCCCAGTCGTTGCCGACGGCGCGGCCGCTGTACTGGCGCGCTTCGGACAGTTCGCCGTGGCGGCTCAGCATCGGGTTGACCGAGCCGGCGATCGCCGCGTCGCGGCCGATGATCGCGGCGCGCAGCTGCTCGTAGCGGCCCTGAGCCCGCAGCTGCTCGAACTGGTCGTGGAGGTTGAACACCATCGCCGGCCGCGAGAAGCGCCGCGCGGGGCGGCTGGCGCCTGGATGCAGCCCGACGACGAAGAACGCCTGGCCGCCGAAGCTGAGCGAGAAGTGCGGGTTCCCGGGATCGTCGGCGACGCGCGGATCGGGCGTCTGCGCGAACATCGCGTCCTTGTCGCTGAGCGACTGGATGCGGTTCCACATATGCGCCTCGAAAGCTTCCTCGCCCAGGCCGCCGTCGTGTTCGAAGACGACGACGAAGGTCTGGAACAGCTTCGGCTCGGCCGCATAGGACCGCGCGAGGTCGAGCAGCCCGGGATAGATGCGCAGGTCGTCCCACGCCGAGCGGATGTCGCGGGCGACGACGATGCGCATCTGGCCGCGGCCGAGCGCCGACTTGGCGCCGACGCACGGAAAGCGGTCGGCGCGGACGAAGTCGCGGAACTCCCCGGCGAGCGGGTGCGTGTCGTCGGTCGTGGCAGGAAGCATCTCGGTCCGTCGGGCTGTTGGCTGGGCCGCGTCAACCGCCCGCTCCGCCGATCGTTGCGCCGGCATGGCCCGCCGCGACCTTTGATCGCTCCGCCGCGTTGACACCGCGGAACGCTTTCGCCACTAACCCCGGCTCGCGGCGTCGCGCCCGTGGAGAGGTGGCCGAGCGGTCAATGGCAGCAGACTGTAAATCTGCCGGGGCAACCCTACGTTGGTTCAAATCCAACCCTCTCCACCAGCCTTCGCCAAGGTTTCGGCTGGCAAGCCGATGCCTCGGCGAAGGCCGCCCGCCGAAGCCCTCTTGGGCGAAGGAGGGCCGGTCGAGGTTATGCACTACGTCTACGTACTCCAGAGCGAAGCTGATCCGGCTCAGTGGTACACCGGCCTGACATCCGACCTTCGCGCACGCTTGGCCGAACATAACTCCGGAAAGTCTCCACACACGGCGAAGTTCAAGCCATGGGAGCTGGTCATCTACCTTGCCTTTCCTAGCCGCGAGAAGGCGGCAGCCTTCGAAGCGTATCTCAAGACCGGCTCGGCCGTGCTTTCGCGCGTCGGCATTTGCGTTGAGGCCCGGTCTCGCATAGTCACGGCGCGCCACGCGGGTATAGCTCAATGGTAGAGCACTAGCCTTCCAAGCTTGTGATGCGGGTTCGATCCCCGCTACCCGCTCGCGATGCCAAAACCTGCTTGCCCTGCGGCGGCGGGGACCGTATAGGCGCTCGTCTCGGCACTCGTAGGAGTGTAGCTCAGTTGGTAGAGCATCGGTCTCCAAAACCGAGGGCCGGGGGTTCGAGCCCCTCCACTCCTGCCAGTCGACGCGGCCGGCGAGCTGAGGGCCGGGACGAAGCTTCGGTGCCAGCCGCGAGCCCGGAAGTGTCGGGTTTGGGCTGGTCGTTGTTGTTTGTGCAAGGGCACTGAAGGTTCGATGGCCAAGACTTCCCCCGGCGAATTCGTGCGGCAGGTGCGTGCCGAGACCGCCAAGGTCAGCTGGCCGACGCGGCGCGAGACGCTGACGACGACGATCATGGTCCTGATCATGACGACGGTGCTGTCGCTGTTCTTCCTGGGCGTCGACCAGGTGCTCGGGCGCGTCGTCAAGCTCCTGCTCAGCCTCGCGAACTAGGACGCAGCCATGTCATCGCGCTGGTACATCATCCACGCCTACTCGGGCTTCGAGAACAAGGTCCGCGACGCGATC
>CAXUEV010000131.1:0-5180 GCA_964250105.1 uncultured Sphingomonadaceae bacterium | reverse complement strand
TGCCCGCCGCGACCGCGCGCGACCTCCAGGTCAGCGGCATGGGGCTCGATTCGACGTGGCGCGGCGACCTCCGCCTGACCGGGCCGGCGACCGCGCCGCGCTTCGCCGGGCGGGTGCGGATCGTGCGCGGCGACTATGACTTCGCCGGCAAGCGCTTCACCGTCACCCGCGGCGAGATCCGCTTCGCCGGCGGCGACCCGCCCGACCCGGTGATCGACATCGTCGCCGAGAACACCGCCGCCGGCTTCACCGCGCAGCTGGCGCTGACCGGCACCGCGCTCCACCCCGAGATCAAGTTCGGCTCGACCCCGGCGCTGCCCGAGGACGAGGTGCTGTCGCGCGTGCTGTTCGGCGCGTCGATCACGACGCTGTCGGCGCCCGAGGCGGTCCAGCTCGCCGGCGCGCTGGCGTCGCTCCGCGCCGGCGGCCGGAACAGCGTGCTCGACCCGATCGACGCGGTGCGCAAGGGGCTGCGCATCGACCGGCTGCGCATCCTGCCGGCCGATGTCGCGACCGGGCGCAAGACCGCGGTCGCCGCCGGGCAGTATATCGGCCGGCGGCTGTACGTCGAGTTGTCGACCGACGCCCAGGGCTATTCGGCGAGCGCGATCGAGGTGTCGCTGAGCCGGTCGCTGTCGATCCTGTCCGACGTCGCCACGCTCGGCGGCACCAGCGTCAACCTGCGGCTGAAGAAGGACTATTGAACGCGTCCCGATGCAGGCGCATCGTCGGGCGGGGGCGTCGATGACGAAGGAATGGCGGATGCGGTTCCGGACGGCGTTCTTCGCCCTGCTTGTCGGCGCGGCGAGCCCGGCGGCGGCGGGCGACAAGTTCTGGCACACGCTCGCCACCGTCGGCCAGATCGGCATCCCGGTGTCGGCGGCGGGCATCTCGCTCCACGAGCACGACTACAGCGGCCTGCTCGCGCTCGGCGAGAGCGAGGCGCTGACGATCGGCTCGACCCAGGCGCTCAAATACGCGGTCGACGAGACGCGGCCGAACGGCGGCCGCCACAGCTTCCCGTCGGGCCATACCTCGACCGCCGCCGCCGGCGCGGGCTATCTGCTGGCGCGCTATGGCTGGCAGGTCGGCGTGCCGTTCCAGCTGTTCACCGGCCTCGTCGCCTATAGCCGCGTCCGCACCCGCGACCATTTCTGGTACGACGTCGTCGCCGGCGCGGCGATCGGCGAGGGCTCGGCGTTCCTCTTCACGCGGCGGCTCAACGACCGCACGCGGCTGTCGGCCTATGGCGACACCGGCGGCGGCGGCATCAGCTTCGCCACGCGTTTCTGATCGCCTACGTCAACGCGGCATCTTCACCTTCGGCAGGAACGCGCCGCCCTGTTCGCCGACGAAGCTGCGGAAGGCGGTCATCGTCGGCGACGGCGAGCGGTCGCCGCGGCTGACGATGAACCATTGCCGGCGGATCGGCGTGCCGACGACGTCGAGGATCACCAGCCGGCCGATCTCGACCTCGAGCGCGATCGTGTGCGCCGAGATGAAGGCGACGCCGAGCCCCGCCATGACCGCCTGCTTGATCGTCTCGTTCGAGCTGAACTCGGGGCCGACGTCGTCGAGCCGCCCGGGGATCTCGCCGAGGAACAGTTCGAGCGCGAGGCGCGTGCCCGAGCCGGGCTCGCGGACGAGGAAGACCTCGGCGGCGGCCCGGCGCTTCGCCACGCGGCGCTGGCCGACGAGCGGGTGCGCCGGTGCGGCGACGATGACGAACGGATGGTCGCCGATCAGATAGGTGCGGACCGGCATGTCGCGCGGCGGGCGGCCCATCAGCGCGAAGTCGATCTCGCGGTCGGCGAGCGCGGCGACGGTCGCGGCGCGGTTGCCGATCGTCAGGCGGATGTCGATCCCCGGCTGGCGGGCGGTGAACGCCGCCATCAGGTGCGGCGCGAAATATTTGGCGGTCGACACCGCACCGAGGCGCAGGCTGCCCTGCGACAGGCCGCGGATCGCGGCGAGCTCGTCGTCGAGCCCGCGCAGCCGCTGCTCGATCGACCGCGCCGCGGCGACGAAGGCGCGGCCGGCGTCGGTCGGCTTGAGCCCGTCGCTGGTCCGGTCGAACAGCGCGACGCCGGCCTCCGCCTCGGCCTGCTGGATCTGGAGCGTCACCGCGGGTGCGGTCAGGCCGATCTCGCGCGCGGCGAGGCTGATCTTGCCGAGGCGGCCGACGGTCTGCACCGCGCGCAGCTGGCGGAGCGACAGGTTCCTCACGGCGTAAGTTTATCTGAGTACATGAATTAGTTTAATCGACTTTACTAAGCCTTGTCCAAGGCCGATTGGCGACGTGAAGACGCCGTATCGGTGCAACGGGGAGGGTGGTGGACGGCATGACCGCGGCGAGCTTGGACACCTGCCTCGCGCGGTACGCCGCCGACGGCGGTCCGCATGCCGCCGCCGTCGCCGACACGGTCCGCGCGCTCGCCGCCACCGGGATCGACGTCGCGCGGACGATCGCCGAGGGCCCGCTCGGCATCGCCTTCGCCGAGAAGAGCGGCGCGGCGAACGCCGACGGCGACCTCCAACGCGGGCTCGACCTGCTCGCCGACGACCGCTTCCTCGGCGCGATGGCCGAGTCGCCGGTGGGCCTCTACGCGTCGGAGGAGCTGAAGGAGCCGGTGACGATCGGCCGGGGCCGGCCGCTGGCGCTGGCGATCGACCCGCTCGACGGCTCGTCGAACATCGACACCAACATGTCGGTCGGCACGATCTTCTCGATCCGCCGGCTGCTCGGCGACGACGCCGACCCGCTGGCGAGCTTCCGCGCGCCCGGCCGCGACCAGCTCGCGGCGGGCGTGCTGATCTACGGCCCGCAGCTGTCGCTGGTGCTGAGCGTCGGCGCCGGCACCGACATCTTCGTCTATTCGCCCGCCGAGGGCGGGTTCCGCCTGGCGTACGCCGGCCGCACGATCCCGGCGAAGACGCGCGAGTTCGCGATCAACGCCGCCAACTACCGCCACTGGGACGAGGCGGTGCGGCTCTATTTCGACGACTGCATCAAGGGTGGCCACGGCCCGCGCGAGGCCGAGTTCAACATGCGCTGGGTCGCCTCGCTCGTCGCCGACCTCTACCGCATCATGATCCGCGGCGGCGTCTTCCTCTATCCCGGCGACCGCCGCCGCGGCTACGGCGCCGGGCGGCTGCGGCTGGTCTACGAGGCGCACCCGATCGCGATGCTCGTCGAGCAGGCGGGCGGGCTGGCGACGAACACCGCCGAGCCCGTGCTCGACCTGTGCGCGAGCGACCTCCACCAGCGCGTGCCGCTCGTGTTCGGCTCGTCGGCCGAGGTCACCCGCGTCGGCCGCTACCACACGCTGCCGAGCGACATCGCCGAGCGCGCGCCGCTGTTCGGCAAGCGCGGCCTGTTCCGGGCCTGACGCCGGTGTCGGTGCGCCATCCGATCATCTCGATCACCGGCTCGTCGGGGGCGGGCACGACGTCGGTCAAGCGCATCTTCGAGCAGATCTTCCGCCGCGAGAAGATCAACGCCGCGTTCATCGAGGGCGACGCGTTCCACCGCTACGATCGCGCGGCGATGGCCGCCAAGGTCGCCGAGGAGCAGCGCCTCGGCAACCCCAACTTCACCCATTTCGCCGCCGACGCCAACGAGCTCGCGCGGCTCGAGGAGGTGTTCCGCAGCTACGGCGCGACCGGCCAGGGGCAGACGCGCAACTATGTCCACGACGACGCCGAGGCGGCCGAGTTCGGCGCGCCGCCGGGCACCTTCACCGACTGGCGCGCCTTCCCGGAGGGCAGCGACCTGCTGTTCTACGAAGGACTCCACGGCTGCGCCGTCGCCGACGACATCGACGTCGGCCGCCACGCCGACCTCAAGATCGGCGTCGTGCCGGTGATCAACCTCGAATGGATCCAGAAGATCCACCGCGACCGCGCCACCCGCGGCTATTCGGCCGAGGCGGTGATGGACGTCATCCTGCGGCGGATGCCCGACTATGTCCGCTACATCACGCCGCAATTCTCGCTGACCAACATCAACTTCCAGCGCGTGCCGATCGTCGACACGTCGAACCCATTCGCCGCGCGCTGGATCCCGACGCCCGACGAATCGATGCTCGTCATCCGCTTTGCCATCCCGCGCGGGATCGACTTCCCCTATCTGCTGTCGATGGTGCCGCAGTCGTTCATGTCGCGGCCGAATTCGATCGTCATGCCGGGCAACAAGCTCGATATCGCGATGCAGCTGATCCTGACCCCTTTGATCCTCCAGCTGATCGAGAAGAAACGGCGGATGTCGTGATGACCACAGAGCTTGCCACCCCCGAAACCGCCGCCGCGCGCGACGACGAGCCCGACATGGCGAACGCGCTGCGCGTGCTGACGATCGACGCCGTCCAGGCGGCGAACTCGGGCCACCCCGGCATGCCGATGGGCATGGCCGACGTCGCCGCGGTGCTGTTCGGCCAGTTCGTCACGCTCGATCCGGCGACGCCCGACTGGCCCGACCGCGACCGCTTCGTGCTGTCGGCGGGGCACGGCTCGATGCTGCAATACGCGGTCCACCACCTGCTCGGCTACGCCGACATGCCGGCGTCGGAGCTCGCCCGCTTCCGCCAGCTCGGCGCGCGGACCGCGGGCCACCCCGAATACGGCCACGCGCTCGGCATCGAGACGACGACCGGGCCGCTGGGGCAGGGGCTGGCGACCGCGGTCGGCATGGCGATCGCCGAGCGCATGCTCGCGGCGCGCTTCGGCGAGGCGCTGGTCGACCACCGCACCTGGGTCATCGCCGGCGACGGCTGCCTGCAGGAGGGGATCAGCCACGAGGCGATCGACCTCGCCGGGCACCTCCGCCTGGCGAAGCTGACATTGCTGTGGGACGACAACGCGATCTCGATCGACGGCCCGACCAGCCTGTCGACCTCGACCGACCAGCTCGCGCGCTTCGCCGCCGCCGGCTGGCGCGTCGAGCGCGTCGACGGCCACGACGGGTCGGCGATCGCCGCGGCGCTGGCGGCGGCACGGACGAGCGACCGCCCGAGCCTGATCGCCTGCCGCACCGTCATCGGCAAGGGCGCGGCGACCAAGTCGGGCAACGAGGGCATCCACGGCGCACCGCTCGGCGAGGCCGAGGTCGCGGCGACGCGGCTCGCGCTCGACTGGCGGCACACGCCGTTCGCCGTCCCCGACCATGTCCGCGACGTCTGGCG
>CAXUEV010000130.1:0-5220 GCA_964250105.1 uncultured Sphingomonadaceae bacterium | reverse complement strand
CGCGCTTCCGGAACTGGGCCCGCTGGGCCCTCCCGCTCGTCGCGATCGGCTCGTAAAGCCAGATCGCGCTCGTCTGCGGGTCGTATTCGAGCAGTGCCATCTCGCCGAGCTGTGCCTTGCCGTCCGCGACGCCCGTGATCGCGTCGCTCTCCCAGAAGAACAGGTACGACCGCGTGCCCGCGGTCGTCGCGGCTTGCGCCTGCAGCACGTAGAGCATCTTGCCGATCGCGTCCTCGGGGAAGCCCGCGGCGCGGAGCTCGTTCGCCACCGCTTCGGCATAGGTCGCGAACTCGAGGCTCGCGGTCTGCGCCGGCGTCGCCGCGACGACCGCGATCGTGTCGCGCGCGATCGGCGTGCCGAGGTGGAAGCGCTTGACGTCGATGCCGGTGCTGCCGGTGGCGCAGCCGGCGACGGCGAGCAGTGCCGCGACCGCGACGGCCGATCTGGGGAAGCTCATCACGCGATATTTCCCTTGCATGGGTTGCCTGCACGTTCCAACGCGCCGTGATCACGATACGTCGCATCCCCGCCCGTTCACCCGGAGTAGCCAATGGCCGCAGTCGCTGCAACGTCCGCCGGCGACGTCGCCGTGCTCGTCACCGGCGGTGCCGGCTATATCGGCAGCCACGCGGTGCTGGCGCTGGCCGACGCCGGCTACCGGGTGGCGGTGATCGACGACCTCAGCACCGGCTTCCGCTGGGCGGTACCGGGGGGCGTCGCCTTCTACCAGGGCGACGTCGCCGACGCCGCGCTGGTCGCGCGCATCGTCGCCGAGCAGGGCATCGCCGCGATCATGCATTTCGCCGGGTCGATCGTCGTGCCCGAATCGGTCACCGACCCGCTAAAATATTACGGCAACAACACCGCTGCGAGCCGCAGCCTGATCGCGGCGGCGGTGGCGAACGGCGTGCGCCACTTCCTGTTCTCGTCGACCGCGGCGGTCTACGGCATGCCCGACGTCGTGCCGATCCCCGAGGATTTGGCCAAGGCACCGATCAACCCGTACGGCACGTCGAAGCTGATGACCGAGCTGATGCTCGCCGACGTCGCCCGCGCGCACCCGCTCAACTATGGCGCGCTGCGCTACTTCAACGTCGCCGGCGCCGATCCGGCGGGGCGGTCGGGCCAGTCGACCGCGGTCGCCACCCATCTGATCAAGGTCGCCGGCGAGGCGGCACTCGGCAAGCGGCCGTCGGTCGCGGTGTTCGGCACCGATTATGCGACGCCGGACGGCACCGGCGTGCGCGACTATATCCATGTCAGCGACCTCGCCGCGGCGCATGTCGCGACGCTCGCCCGGCTGATCGCCGCGCCGACCGAATCGCTGACGATGAACGCCGGCTATGCCCGCGGCTTCTCGGTGCTCGAGGTGCTCGACGCGGTCGACCGCGTCGCCGGGGTGACGCTGGTCCGCGACCTCGCCCCGCGCCGCGCCGGCGACCCGCCGCTGCTCGTCGCCGACAACCGCCGCATCCTGGCGACGCTCGACTGGCGGCCGCGCTTCGACGACCTCGACACGATCGTCGCGCACGCGCTGGCGTGGGAACGCACGCTCGCGGCGCGCGCTTGACTTGGGTCTCCCCGCTTCCTAGACAACGCCCTCAGTTCCGACGGATACAAGTTCGATGAAGGTGCGCAACTCGCTCAAGTCGTTGAAGTCGCGGCATCGCGACTGTCAGATCGTGCGGCGGCGCGGCCGGACCTACGTGATCAACAAGACGAATCGCCGCTTCAAGGCGCGCCAGGGCTGAACGCGCGCCCGACGGCCGTCGTCTTTGACGTCGGCAACGTCCTCTACGACTGGGACCCGCGTTACCTCTACGAAAAGCTGATCGCCGACCCGGGCGAGCTCGACTGGTTCCTCACCAACGTCGTCACCCGTGAATGGCATTTCCAGCACGACGCCGGCCGCCCGGCGCGCGAAACCGTTGTCGAACTGAGCGCGCGCTTCCCGCACTATGCGCCGCTGATCGCCGCCTATGTGCCGCGCTGGCTCGAGACGGTCCCGGGGCCGATGCCGGGAATGCTCGACCTCGTCGCCGAGCTCGATGCGGCGGCGGTGCCGCTGTTCGCCCTGACCAATTTCAGCGCCGAATTCTGGCTGCGCTTCCGCGCCGTCGCGCCGGTGTTCGACCGCTTCCGCGGCATCGTCGTGTCGGGCGAGGAGCGGCTGACCAAGCCCGATCCGGCGATCTATGCGCTGACGCTGGCGCGTTTCGGCCTCGGCCGCGGCGACGCCGTCTTCATCGACGATCGCGCCGACAATGTCGCCGCCGCCGATGCCGCGGGGCTGGTCGGCCATCGCTTCGTAAGCGCCGGCGACGCCCGCGCCTGGCTCGTCGCGCTCGGCCTGCTCGGCGCATAAAAAAGGCCCGGGCGAACCCGGGCCTTTTCCGTGACGAAGTCGGGAGGTCTTAGGCGGTGACCGAAACCGTGCCGCGGCTGCGGTTGCGGCGGCGGACCGACGCACCGACCATGCCGAAGCCGATGACGAACATCGCCCAGGTGGCGGGCTCGGGAACGATGCCGTTCTCGTTGCCGCCCGAACGCAGCCCGGCGATGCTGTCGACTTCGAACGCGACGCCCTTCGACGAGAAGCGCAGGCCGGTGATCGTCTCGCCGAGATCGGCGGTGAAGGCGACGCGGCCGTTCGACGTCGCCGCCGTGGTGCTGCCGTTCGCCGGTGGCCAGTCGTTGCCGGTATAGGTGGCGATGACCGCACCGCCGTCACCGAGGACGCGGATCGTGTTGAACTTGTCGACCGAGCCCCAGTAGAAGCTGATCATGTCGAGGTCCGGCGTCGTCAGATCGGCAGTCTTGGTGCCGAGCGTCGACGATACGTAGAGATACTGACTGGTGTCGCCCGCGGGAGCGGCATACACGTTCTTTATCGAACCACTGACGATGTTGTAGCTGCCGCTGAGCGCCGTACCTGCCGGCAAGGCCGAGTCGAAGTCGACGAAATAGTTGCTGAACGCCGGAGCGCCGGGGTCAGGAGCGCCGGGTGTGAACACCGCCGTCACCGCGTGTGACGCAGTGGCAGTGCCGAAGGCGACGAGCGCGAGAGCGAATTTGTTCAACATGGAAGCACACCTCAGTTACTGGTCGCGATCCCCCACCTGAGGCCGGGAAGCCGCTTGCCAATAGCCTCGCAAAGACCGTGCCAAGAATTGTAACCGTTTTTAATCAGTTGCTTAGCGTACCAGCGGATTAGCGAAGTGTAAGCTATTCCGACACTTTTGCGGGACGAACTGCACGCTCTGCCGACGTGTCGTGATCGTCCGCGATAATTCCGCGCTGCAGCGTCACACCGGCCGCACGTGGCCTCCGATTGCTTCCCGCGCCTCGCCGCGGTGACCATCGGCTATTTCTTTCGGCCCATCGCAGGCTGTGGCTGAAGTGACTTTTTATTAAATATTTCCGTGTATTCCCCAGTCGCGGGGAAATTGTGTCAATGCGGCCGACATCAAATCGGCATTCGCCAGATCGGGGTCCAGACGATGCAGATACCATGTTGCGCCGCAATATTGCGGCGGTACGGCCGTGTGTCCGCGGCAGTCGCGCTGGCGGCGGTCGCGGTGCCGGCGACGGTATCGGCCGCCGACTTGCCGCAGTCGTGGCTCGACATGCGCTGGGACAGCGTCCATGCCCCTGCGATCGTGCTCAGCGCCAATGTCAGCAGCGTGTGGGATTCCTACCTGACTACGGCCGTAAGCCAATGGAACGCCGCCGACAGGGTGGGCTATAACCTGATCGACGGGACCAACAATCCGGCCTCGTGCAGCCCGTCGTACTGGACCGTCCAGGTCTGCAGCGCCAATTACGGCAAGACCGGCTGGCTGGGCTATACCACCGCCTATACGTCGTTCTCAGACTATACGACGTTGATCGGCGTGACGGTACGGCTCAACGAATATTACTACTCGCAGGCGAAGTACAACACGGCGGCGTGGCGGGCGGAAACCGTGTGCCAGGAACTGGGCAACGCGCTCGGCCTCGACGATTCCGACCGTAATACCCGCAACGCCAATACCGGCTCGTGCATGGACTACACCAGCAACCCCGCGGGCGGCGGCAAGGTGCTGGCCAACACCAGCCCCAATGCCAGCGACCTGACCAACCTCAACGCCATCTATGCGGCGCAGGTCGCCGTCCAGCCGCGCGGTTTCCGGGTCGACGGCGGCGGCGAGGCAACCATCGCCGCGTTCGGCTCGGCCAATCTCGCCGTGCCCGAGCCCGCGACCTGGGCGATGCTGGTGATTGGCTTCGGCGCCGTCGGCGCGGCGCTGCGCCGACGCGGCGCGTCGGTGGCGGCCTAAGGCCCCGGAAGCGGCGCCGGAGCAACTATCGCCGCGTCCGTCGGCCGGTTAAGACGGGGGCATGGACCAGATCATCATCCGCGGCGGCCGGCCGCTGTCGGGCAGCATCCATATCTCGGGCGCGAAGAACGCGGCGCTGACGCTGATGCCGTGCGCGCTGCTGCTCGACGAGCCGCTGACCCTGCGCAACCTGCCGCGGCTGGCGGACATCGACACGTTCGGCCACCTGCTCAACAACCACGGCGTGTCGACGACGATCGAGGGCTCGCATCCGGCCGAGTTCGGCCGGGTGATGACGCTGCGCGCCAGCCGCATCACCTCGACGACCGCGCCCTACGACATCGTCCGCAAGATGCGCGCGTCGATCCTCGTGCTCGGGCCGCTGCTGGCGCGGTGCGGCGAGGCGACCGTCAGCCTGCCCGGCGGCTGCGCCATCGGCAACCGGCCGATCGACCTGCACCTGCGCGCGCTCGAGGCGCTCGGCGCCGAGATCGAGCTCGCCGCCGGCTACGTCAAGGCGACCGCGGCCAAGGGGCTGCGCGGCGGCAGCTACACCTTCCCGTCGGTGTCGGTTGGCGCGACCGAGAACGTCGTCATGGCGGCGGTGACGGCGAACGGCACCAGCGTCATCGACAACGCCGCTCGCGAACCCGAGATCGTCGACCTGTGCCGCTGCCTCGTCGCGATGGGGGCGAAGATCGACGGCATCGGCACCGAGCGGCTGACGATCGCCGGCGTGCCCCGGCTCCACGGCGCGACCTATGCGGTCATGCCCGACCGCATCGAGACCGGCAGCTACGCCTGCGCCGCGGCGATCACCGGCGGCGAGGTCGAGCTGATCGGCGCCGACACCGCGTCGCTCGGCGCGACCTTCGCCGCGCTCGGCGAGGCGGGGCTGGCG
>CAXUEV010000129.1:0-5244 GCA_964250105.1 uncultured Sphingomonadaceae bacterium | reverse complement strand
CCGCGGCCCCGGTCGTCGCCGCCCGCAGCAGCGCGCCCGCGGTCCGCAGCGTCGCCGCCGGCAGGCCCGCGACCGCACGCCACCACGGACGGAGATGCTCGCGCGAGAAGACGAAACGCTGCGCCGCGCATCGCTGCGTCAGCGCATACCAGCCGGCGCCAAGGCCGCCGGCGGCAACCGCCACGCCGGTCTCGATCCCGCCGACCTGGCCGGCGAGGAGCAGGTACAGGCCGGCGCAGGCGCCCCATGCCAGCACGATCCGTCCAACGGACATCGACATCCCCCTGTCGCCAGCGTCGCCGAACAACGCGCCGCGCCGTCAATCGCTGCGCCCTATTAATCGCGGCCGATCGGGCGCATATATACGCTATCGGCTACCACGCTCCCCGGGCGTAGCCGGCGGAGAGCCAGTTCTCTCGCCCCTGTTGCATAGGGGGCAGTCATGTCCAAGTCGAAGCGCGAGGATTTCGCCAACTATCTGCTCCGCGCGATCAGCGCCGACGATTTCCTGCTGTTCGGCGACGGCCTCGAACCGCTGGCGGTGCCGATCCACCACGACCTCGCGGTCGCCGGTGCGCCGCTGACGCATGTGGTCTTTCCCGAAAGCGGGGTCATCTCGGTGGTGGCGCAGACCCCGGCCGGGCGCCAGGCCGAGGTCGGGCTGATCGGCCGCGAAGGCATGATGGGTGCGGCGATCGTCAACGACAACGATATCTCCGCCTTCAGCTGCTTCATGCAGATCTCGGGCGTCGCGCACCGGCTGCCGGTCGCGCGGCTGCGGCAGGCGCTCGCCGCTAGCGCGACGCTGCGGGCGGTGCTCGGACGCTACAGCCAGAGCTTCCTCGTCCAGGTGTCGCATTCGGCGCTGGCCTATGCGGTCTATTCGCTCGACGAGCGGCTGGCGCGCTGGCTGCTGATGTCGCACGACCGGGTCGGCGGTTCCGAGGTGACGATCACGCACGAGTTCCTGTCGCTGATGCTCGGCGTCCGCCGCGCCGGTGTGACGGTGGCGCTGCAGACGATCGAGAAGGACGGGCTGATCGCGGCGCGGCGCGGCATCGTCACGATCCTCGACCGCACCGGGCTCGAGGCGCGCGCCGGCGGCAGCTACGGCGCCCCCGAGGCCGAGTTCCGCCGCCTGATCGGCGTCGACTTCCGCCGCCACGCCATCGCCGACGTCGGCCGCGCGCGCTACCGGGCGTCGCCGGTCAAGGAAGCCGCCATCTAGTCGCCGGCGGCGCGAAGGAACATCAGTGGGCGGCAAGCGTCTCGAACCGATGCCCATGCCACCTTCCCGGACGGCGCGACCGATCTTCCCGGCGCTGATGTCGTTTCCCGTCGCGTGCTTCATCGGCGCGCTGGTCACCGACATCGTCTATGCCCGGACCGCGGAGATGACGTGGGAGACGTTCTCGGTCTGGCTGCTGACCGTCGGGCTGATCGTCGCCGGCGTCGCGGTCGTGATCGGACTGGTCGACGGGCTGGCGCGCGGTCGCTGGCCGGCGCGGGCGCAGTCGATCGGCTATGCGCTGGCGCTGGTCCTGTCGATCGTCAACGCCTTCGTCCACAGCCGCGACGGCTATACCTCGGTCGTGCCGCAGGGCCTCGCGCTGTCGGCGGTCGTCGTCGTCGTGCTGCTCGTCACGCTGGCGTCGGGGCGCGCCGTCGCCCGCCGCGTCGTGCTATGAAAAGGTTGCCGATGACGAACCGACACCTGCTGCTGGCGCTGCCCGTCCTGCTCGCCGCATGCTCGTCACCGACGATCGATCCGGCGACGCAGATCGGCGCCGATCCGGTGTTGCCAGAGCCGCGGCAGTATCTGCTGCCGCCGATGAAGATCGTCAGTCCCGAGCCGTGGACCGCGGGGCAGGGGCCGGTGGCGGCGGCGGGGCTCAAGGTCGCGGCGCTGGCGCGCGGGCTGGTGCATCCGCGCACCGTCTTCGCCCTGCCCAACGGCGACGTCCTCGTCGTCGAGTCGGACGGGCCGAAGGCGCCGATCAACCGGCCCAAGGACGCGGTCATGGGGATCATCAAGGGCGGTGCCACCGCCGGACCCAAGGCGCCGAACCGGATCACCCTGCTGCGCGACACCGACGGCGACGGCGTCGCCGACGTCCGCACGATCTTCCTTGCAGGGCTCAACTCGCCGTTCGGCCTGGCGCTGGTCGGCGGCGACCTCTACGTCGCCCAGACCGACGCGATCACCCGGTATCCGTATGCCGCCGGCCAGACGCGGATCACCGCGCCCGGCGTGACGCTGACCGAGCTGCCGGGCGGCCCGATCAACCACCACTGGACCAAGAGCCTCGTGGCGAGCCCCGACGGCAGCAAGCTGTACGTTGGTATCGGCTCGAACAGCAATGTCGCCGAGAACGGCATGTCGGCCGAACGCGACCGCGCGGTCGTCTGGGAGGTCGACCGCGCCAGCGGCGCGCACCGCGTCTTCGCCAGCGGCACGCGCAATCCGACCGGCCTCGAGTGGGAGCCGCAGTCGCAGCGGTTGTGGGCGGTGGTCAACGAACGCGACGAGCTCGGCCCCGATCTCGTCCCCGATTACCTGACCTCGCTCAGGGACGGCGGCTTCTACGGCTGGCCGTACAGCTATTACGGCCAGCACCTCGA
Organism: uncultured Sphingomonadaceae bacterium; assembly: GCA_964250105.1. Lineage (GTDB taxonomy): Bacteria > Pseudomonadota > Alphaproteobacteria > Sphingomonadales > Sphingomonadaceae > Polymorphobacter_B. The sequence goes on along the minus strand of CAXUEV010000129.1, from coordinate 2,622 downwards.
TCCGCGGGTCATGCCGCAGCGCCCCGATCTCGTCGCGCGTGCGATCAAGCCCGATTACGCGCTCGGCTCGCATGTCGCCGCGCTGGGGATTGCCTTCGCTGGCGGCACTGCGCTGTCGCCGGCGCACCGGGCCGGTGCGTTCGTCGGCGAGCACGGCAGCTGGAACCGCGTGCCGTTGAGCGGCTACAAGGTGATCTTCGTTCCCTTCGCCGGCGGCAAGCCGAACGGACCGCCGGTCGACGTGCTGACGGGCTTCGTCGGTGACGGCGACCGCGCGCACGGGCGTCCGGTCGGGCTCGCGGTCGACCGCGGTGGCGCGCTGCTCGTCGCCGACGATCTCGGCAACACCGTCTGGCGGGTGACTGCCGCCGGCGCGTGAGGGCCCACGCGTTGACGCCCCGGCGCCTCGCCCGCTAAGCGGGCGGGCGATGAAACGCTTCACCGGACAGGACAGGGCGACGACGGCGTCGTGGCACCCCGCGACGCAGGCGGTGCGCGGCGGCACCGCACGCTCGGAGTATGGCGAGACGTCGGAAGCGATCTTCCTGACGTCGGGCTATGCCTACGACAATGCCGAGGAGGCGGCGGCGCGCTTCCGCGGCGACCGTGCCGGCATGACCTATTCGCGGCTGCAGAACCCGACCGTGGCGATGCTCGAGGAGCGGCTGTGCCTGCTCGAGGGCGGCGAGGCGTGCCGCGCGACCGCGACCGGCATGGCGGCGATGACCGCGGCGCTGCTGTGCCAGCTGTCGGCGGGCGACCATCTCGTCGCCGGCCGCGCGCTGTTCGGCTCGTGCCGCTGGCTGGTCGACCATCTGCTGCCGCGCCTCGGCATCGCGACGACCGTCGTCGACGGCCGCGACACCGACGCCTGGGCGCGCGCCCGCCGGCCGGAGACGCGCGCCTTCTTCCTCGAGACGCCGGCCAACCCGACGCTCGACATCTGCGACATCGCCGCGGTCTGCGACATCGCCCACGACGCCGGCGCGGTCGTCGTCGTCGACAACGCCTTCGCCTCGCCCGTCGTCCAGCGGCCGTTCACGCTCGGCGCCGACATCGTCGCGCATTCGGCGACCAAGCTGATGGACGGGCAGGGGCGGGTGCTCGCCGGCGCGGTGCTCGGCTCGGCCGCGTTCATCAACGACACGCTGCTGCCGTTCACCCGCAACACCGGCCCGACGCTGAGCGCGTTCAACGCCTGGGTCGTGCTCAAGTCGCTCGAGACGCTCGACCTGCGCGTCCGCCGTGCCGGCGAGAACGCGCTGGCAGTCGCGCGCTTCCTCGACGGCCGCGTGCCGCGCCTGCTCTATCCGGGGCTCGCCAGCCATCCGCAGCACGACCTGGCGGCGCGCCAGATGGACGGCGGCGGCACGATCATGGCGCTGTTCGTCGACGGCGCGCGGCCGCAGGCGCACGCGCTGCTCGACGCGCTCGACCTGATCGACATCTCGAACAACGTCGGCGATTCGCGGACGCTGATGACGCATCCGGCGTCGACGACGCACGCCGGGGTGGCCGAGACGACGCGGCTCGACATGGGCATCACCGAGGGCATGCTGCGGCTGTCGGTCGGGCTCGAGGACCCGCGCGACCTGATCGCCGATCTCGACCAGGCGTTGGCGCGGATCGGGCTGTGAAGGCGCTGTTCCCCTATGAGGCGACGACCGCGGGCGTCACCGTCCGCGTCGCGCCGCGCTTCCTCGACGAACAGTCCGACCCCCAGGCCGGCCAGTTCGCGTGGAGCTACCATATCCGCATCGAGAACGGCACGGACGACGACGTCCAGCTCATCGCGCGCCACTGGATCATCACCGACGCCGTCGGCCGCGTTGAGGAGGTCCGCGGCGAGGGCGTCGTCGGCGAGCAGCCGATCATCGCGCCGGGCGGGTCGTTCGACTATGTCAGCGGTTGCCCGCTGGCAACGCCGTCGGGGACGATGCGCGGCAGTTTCGCCATGGCGGCGCGCGAGACGCTGTTCGAGGTCGCTATCCCGCTGTTCTCGCTCGACAGCCCCGACGCGCGGCGCGTGCTGCATTGAAGCGGACGCACCTGCCGCTCAACGCGCTGCGGGTGTTCGACGCCGCCGCGCGCCACCTGTCGTTCACCCGTGCGGCGGACGAGCTGGCGGTGACCCCGGCGGCGGTCGGCCAGCAGATCCGCGCGCTCGAGGATGTTCTCGGCACCGTCCTGTTCAAGCGGATGACGCGCAACCTCGAACTGACGCCCGAGGCCGAACGCTCGCTGCCGGCGCTGCGCGCGGGGTTCACCGCGTTCGAGGAATCGGTCCGCATCCTCCAGGACGGGCAGGGCTCGAAGGTGCTGGCGATCGCCGCGCCGCGCGACTTCACGACCAAGTGGCTCGGCGTGCGCCTCGCGGCCTATGCCCGCGCCAACCCCGAGATTCGCTTCGTCGTCAGCGCCGCCGACGCCGGCGTCGACTTCACCCAGGCCAACCTCGACCTCGCCGTCGTCTTCGGCCCGACGCCCGACACCGAGGGGCTCCACGGCCGGCCGCTCGGCGAGGCGGCGATGGTCGTCGTCGGCGCGGCCGGTGCCGCCGCCGACGCGTCGCGGATCGAATACCCCGGCAGCGGCTGGCCGGTGGTCGAAGGCGATGTGGGC
>CAXUEV010000128.1:0-5301 GCA_964250105.1 uncultured Sphingomonadaceae bacterium | reverse complement strand
GTGGCGACGCCGCCCGAGTGCTCGATCGTAACCAGCATGCGGTGATAATCGTCCTCCAGCTCCGCCGTGACGCGGCCGGGGTGCGGCTCGATCAGTATGCGGCGGCGAAAGCCGGGAAGCGCATCGACCGCCGCCATGCGTCACACGTCCCAGAGGATCGGCAGCGTATCGATGCCGATGATGTTGCCGCAGTGGAACCGCGCCGGCGCCGCGGGGTCGAGGCGGAACTCGGGCAACCGCGCCAGCACCTCCTCGTAGACGATCTGGAGCTCGATCCGCGCGAGATGCGACCCCGGACAGCGGTGCGGCCCCGAGTTGAAGGCGATATGGACCTTGTTCTCGCGCTTCAGGTCGAACGTCGCCGGCTCGGGGAACTCGCGCTCGTCGAGGTTGGCGGCGGGCAGGAACAGGACGGCGCGGTCGTGCCGCGCCATCGGCGCGCCGCCGAGGACGACATCCTCGGCGACGATCCGCGGCGGGATGGCGAATGAATAGCGGCGCAGCAGCTCCTCGGCCGCCTCGGGGATCAGCTTGGGGTTGGCGCGCAGCTGCGCCTGGAGCTCGGGGTTGCGCGCGAGATGGCGGATGCCGAAGCCCATCCCGTTGATCACCGTGTCGAGCCCGGCGATGAACAGCTGCACGCAGAAATTCTGCATGTCGCCCATCGTCATCGGCTCGTCGCCGATCCGCGATCCCCACAGCGTACTGATCAGGTCGTCGCGACGGTCGTGCTCGCGCGCCGCGATCGTGTCGAGCATCGTCGCGTTGATGCGCTGGATCATGGCGAACTGCGCCATCTGGTCGGTCTGGTCGAGCGCCAGGAAGTCCTGCACCAGCCGGCGGAACTCGGGCTGGCGGTCGAGCGGCAGGCCCATCATCCGCAGGAAGACCGTTACCGGCAGCGGCTCGGCGACGTCGGCGATGAAATCGCATCGACCGTCGGGCAGCACCTTGTCGATCAGCTCGCCCGCCAGCGCGCGGATGTCGCCCTTCAGCGCCATCATCGCCTTGGGCGAGAACGGCGCGTTGAGCGGAGCACGTTGCCGGGCGTGCTCGGGCGGATCGAACGCGATCGGCGACGTCACCGGGATATAGGTGCCCGGCGGCACCATCGCCTGCAGCTGCGCGATCGTCTCCTTGGGCATGAAGTCGCTCGAGAAGACCTGGGTGTTGCGCGCCGCCTCGAACACCGCGGCATGGCGCAGGATCGCCCAGTGGCCGCCGTTGCGCGGCGTGTAGAAGACGCCCGGCGTGATCCGCAGCAGCTCCATCAGCCGGTCGTGCGGTTCGGCGAGATAGGCCGGATCGCGGTACATGTCGAAGTCGTAGACGAATTCGGGCGGCACATGGCTGGGGACCGGCAGGGCCGGTGCGCCGATGGTCGCTTGCTGTGTCGCCATGCGGATACCCCGGGCGCGGACGGAAGGATGCTTTGTGCCAAGGTGGCGAAGACGGGCATCCGACTCAAGTATGCTGACCTTGCTCAGTATCAATAACGCCCCGACGATTTGCACCGGACACGCTGTTCGGCGATTGTCGCTCGGGGTCACAGACGACCGCGGCAGAGATGGAGCCGGCCATGAAGATCAGGATCGAAAAGAGTGGGTGCGTCGGCAATGCCCGTTGCCAGGCGGTAGCCGGCGACCTCTACCCGCTCGACGACGAGGGCTATATCGCGACCGAGGGTTTCGCCGTCGTGCCGGGCACCGAGGAAGCCGCGCGCCGCGGCGCCCGCGCCTGCCCCGAGCGGATCATCTTCGTCGAGGACGACTAGAAGTCGCCTCGCAAAGCCCGCGAACGCGCTGTCCTACAGCGGCGGTTCGGCGGTAGGCTGGCACCGTCGAATCACGGAGCCGTACGCTCATGTCCACCGCGCTCGTCCGCCGCCGCTGCCGTCCGAGCATCGCGAGCCATGCGTTTCGTTTCGACGTGGCGTCAAGATCGTCAACTTCCGCGCCGCCCGCGTCGGCTCGGCACCCGGCGACGGTCGCGGTTTTTCGTCGCGCCACGCCCGACAGCACGGATCGCCGGGGCGAATTTTGCGCAGGCGATGGGACTTTTATGCCACGGCGTGTCATTCGCATGGTCATGCAGCGAAATCCTGGAGCCAGACCGCAATGAACTTCGAGCCCTCCGACGACCAGAAGATGATCGCCGAGACCTTCGCGCGCTTTCTCGACGAGCACAGCAGCATCGCGCGCGTCCGCGCCGCCATGCCGCTCGGCCATGATCCCGCGCTGTGGCGTGGCCTCGCCGAGCTCGGCGCGTTCATGATGCGCGTGCCGGAGGCGAAGGGCGGGCTCGGCCTCGGCGTGTTCGATGCGGTGCTGCTGATGGACGAGGTCGGCCGCACGCTCGCCTCGGGTCCGATCGCCGAGGCGATCGTCGCCGCCGGCCTGCTCGGCCTGTCGGCCGACGACGGCGTCGCCGATCTCGCCGCGCGCCTCGCCGCCGGCGATGCCGTGGTGACGATCGCGATGCGCGACGCCGACGAATACCCTGTCCAGTGGATCGTCGGCGGCGCCGTCGCCGACGCCGTGGTCGCCCGCGCCGGCGACTCGGTCGTGCTGGTCGTGCCGACCGCCGAGGAAAAGGCCGCGGCCCTCGCGCGCACCACCCCGGCGGCGACGCGGAACCATGTCGGCGAGCCGGTGACGCCGAACCTCGCCTCGACTCCTCTCGCCGAAGTGCGGCTCGACGGTGCCGACCGGAAGCTGCTCGCCAGCGGCGCCGACGCCGTCGCCACCTTCGCCGCGGCGATCGAGGAGTGGAAGCTGCTGACCGCGGCGACGCTCGCCGGGATGGCGCGCCAAGCCATCGGCCTCGCCGCGGCCTATGCCTCCGAGCGCAAGGCGTTCGGCCAGCACATCGGCACCTATCAGGCGATCTCGCATCCGCTCGCCGACCTCATCGTCGACGCCTATGGCGGCCAGCATCTGGTATGGAAGACGATCTGCGACATCGCCAACGGTGCCGAAGGCGCGGCGGCGCAGGTGTCGATGGCCCTGTGGTGGAACGCCCGCACCGCCGGCAGCGCCGGCTCGCAGGGGCTGCACACCTTCGGCGGCTACGGGCTGACGTCGGAATACGACATCCACCTCTACAACCTCCGCGCCCGTGCGCTGCCGATCGCGCTCGGCGATCCCGAACTGCTGCTCGCCGAGGCCGGACGCCGGCTCTATCACGGCGAGACGGCGCACCTGCCCGATGTCGGCACGGTGTCGATCGACTTCGACCTCGGCGACGATGCCCGCGCGCTCGCCGACGAGCTCGACGCCTTCTTCCGGAAGACGCTGACCCCCGAGATCAAGGCCAAGGCGCATTACTCCTACGCCGGCCACAATGCGGGCGTACACAAGCAGCTCGCCGACGCCGGGCTGCTCTTCCCCGGCTGGGCCAAGGAATATGGCGGCCGCGGTGCCACGCCGTACGCGCTGAGCGCCGCCATGGGCGTGTGGGAAGACCATGAATGGTCGGGCCATGCCGCCGGCACGACGAACATGGTCGGCTGGATCATGCAGCGCTACGGCAGCGACGACCTCAAGCAGGAGGCGCTGGCGAAGGTCGTCGCGGGCGAGGCGGTGTGCAGCCTCGGCTTCTCCGAACCCGGCTCGGGATCGGACGTGTTCGCCGCGATCACCCGCGCGACGCCCGACGGCAACGGCTGGCGGATCGATGGGCAGAAGATGTTCACCAGCGGCGCCAACATCGCCGAATATGTGCTGATGCTCGCGCGCACCGACTTCGACGTGCCCAAGCACAAGGGCCTGACGATGTTCATCGTCCCCCTCAAGAGCGAGGGCGTCGAGATCCAGCCGGTCTATACGTTCCAGGACGAGCGCACCAACATCACCTATTACGACGGCGTCCGCATCCCCGACAGCTACCGGCTCGGCGAGGTCGGCGGCGGCCTGCGGGTCATGGCGGCGGCGCTCGAGCTCGAGCACGGCTCGAGCTTCGTCAAGTCGCACAGCCATATGCTCCACGAGGCCGAGACCTACTGCCGTGACAAGATCCGCGACGGCAAGCCACTGATCGCCAGCGAGGACACCGTCCGGCGGCTGGCGCGCGTGGCGACCCATGTCCAGCTATCGACCGTGATCTACTATTACGCGCTTTGGTCTGCCACCGAGAAGAAGAACATCCCGGCAGTCGGGCCGGCGTCGAAGATGTTCTCGTCGGAGAAGTTCCTGTCCGACTCGGCCGACCTGCTCAACCTCGTCGCCCCCGATTCGCTCGGCAAGGCGGGGGCGGCGGGGTTCATCAACCTCAGCTACCGCCACTCGCACGGTACGACGATCTACGGCGGCACCAGCGAGGTCCATCGCAGCATGATCGCCGAACGCCACCTCGGCATGCCCCGCACCCGCGCCTGAGGCCGTTCACCGGAAGACAGACCATGACCGACGACGCCCCGCCGCTCCTCACCACCGTCGAGGACGGCATCCTGATCGCGACGCTGAACCGGCCCGACAAGCTCAACGCGCTTAACAAGCCGTTGCTCGGGCTGTTCGACGCGGCGATCGCCCGGTTCCGCGACGATCCGGCGCTGAAGGTCATGCTGATCCGCGCCACCGGCCGCTATTTCTCGGCCGGTGCCGATCTCAAGGCCGACGACCATGTCGTCGAGACCTATGGCAACGGCCCGGATACCGGATCGGGCGTGCGCGAGATGCACCGCCGCGGCCTCCACGGCATGCAGCGAATGTACGACGAAATGGAGGCGATCGAGAAGCCGTTCGTCGTCGCGCACCACGCGCGCTGCGTCGGCGGCGGTCTCGAGATGTCGCTGTCGTGCGACTTCCGGCTGGCGTCGAGCAACGCCAGCTACGCCTTTCCCGAAGGCAAGTTCGGCATCCTGCCGGCGTCGAACGGCGTCAGCCGGCTGACGCGCGTCGTCGGCGCGCACTGGGCGCGCTACCTGATCATGGCCAACCTCGTCGCCGACGCCGACAAGGCGCTGGTGATGGGCCTGGTCCACGAGGTCTTCCCCGCCGAGAGCTTCGAGGACGATGTCATGCGCTTCTGCCGCCACCTCGCCGAGCAGAACGCCGAGCAGATGGGCACCGCCAAGCTCGCGATCGAACTCGCCCGCGACGTCGGCCTGGCGCAGGCGCGCCATGTCGAACGCCTCGCCAACAGCGCCCTCATGCTCGGCCCCGACTACCGCGAAGGCTATAAGAAGTACACGAGCAACATCGGCGGCAAGAGCGGCACGGCCTAAGCCAAAGCACCATATCGGTTGGAATGGTGCACCCGACAGGATTCGAACCTGTGACCTACGCCTTCGGAGGGACTAGA
>CAXUEV010000127.1:0-5317 GCA_964250105.1 uncultured Sphingomonadaceae bacterium | reverse complement strand
CGCGCGCTGCACCTGCGAGCGCGGAATGCCCTTCCGCGCGCCCGAGCCGCCCTCGAGCGGGGCCGCCGTCGCCTGCACCGCCGCCCGCTGCGCCGCCATGTTGTGCGCGGCGGCGAGGCCCATCCGGGGATCGGTCGTGTCGCAGCCGGCGAGGACCGCGGCCAGGGCGACGATCGTCATGCGTGCGGTCATGGCTTGGCCTCCACCGGCCATTGCGGCAGCGCCCGGCGGCCGGTCCCGACGCCGAGCATCTCCTGCGCCTGGCTCGGCACGGGCGTGTAGTCGGTCGGCAGGCGGACATCGCCGACCGAGCCGACGAGGTGCGGGGTGACGACGATGACCAGCTCGGTCTCGCCGCGCTGGTAGCTCGACGAGCGGAACAGGGCACCGAGCAGCGGGATGTTGCCGAGCAGCGGCACCTGCCGGGCGGTATCCGAGAAGGTCGACTGCAGCAGGCCGGCGACGGCGAACGACTGGCCGTCGCGCAGCTCGAGCGTCGTCTTCGCCCGGCGCGTCCGCAGCCCCGGGATCTGGATGTTGCCGAGCCGGATCGACGCGGTCGGGTCGATGCTGCTGACCTCGGGCTGGACGATCAGGTTGATGACGCCGTTCTCGAGCACGGTGGGGGTGAAGGCGAGGCGGACGCCGAACTCCTTGAACTCGACCGTTATCGTCGGCACGCCGCCGGCGACCCCGGCGGTGCTGGCGACGGGGATCGGGAACTCGCCGCCGGCGAGGAACGATGCCGTCTCGCCCGACATCGCGATCAGGTTCGGCTGGGCGAGCGTCCGCACCAGCCCCTTTTGTTCGAGCGCGTCGAGGGCGATGTTGATGTTGACGCCGCCGATCCCGAAACGCCCCGCGACGGAGGCGAACGAATCGGTCGGCGTGGCGTCGCCCGTGTTGCCGGCGAACGATCCGCTGTTGCTCAGGCTGATCGACCGGATGCCGAGCTGCTCGACCGTGTTGCGCTGCATCTCGGAGAAGCGCACCTGGAGCATGACCTGCTGCGGCGACCCGAGCGACATCATGTTGACGACCTTGCCCGCGGCGAAGGTCTCGGCCAGGGCGACGATCCGCTGCGCGACCACGGCGTTGGCCACCGTGCCGCTGAGGATCAGCGCGTCGTTCGCGACGCGGAGCCCGACATGCTCGGCCGGCATCAGCGCGGCGATCTGCGCGCCGAGCGCCTCGGCGTCGGGGCCGACGGTGACGTCGAGCACCGCGATCAGGTTCTGGGCACGGTCGTAGAGCGTGAGGTTGGTCGTTCCCGCCTTCTTGCCGAGGACGTAGATCGAGTTGCCCGACATCGGCAGGACGTCGGCGATTTCGGCGTTGCCGACGAGCGCCTTGGCGAAGGGGCGGTCGAGCGCGACGATGCGCGACTTGTTCACCGCGAGGACGACCGACTGGCCGTGGCGCGCATCTGCGGCGGCGAGCGGCGCGGCCGCCCGGCCGGTGGCCGACCCGAACAGGGCGAGGCTTGCCGACAGCGCCAGCAGCAGCCGACGGCGGGCATTGGCTGGATTTGTCGGCCTCATCGCGACACCGGCAGCGTATAGTTCTTGGCATCCATGCCGCGCACGACCTCGACGTTGCCGCCCGTGGGGGCGCGATGCGGCGACGAGCGGCGGGGCTGCGGCCGCGACCGGTGCGGAGCCGTCGCCCTCGGGCCGCCGCCGGTGCGGAGATCGGACAGCCTGATCGTGCGCGATGCCGCCACGCCGAGATCGGCGTTGGTCCGCAGCATCAGGCTGATCGCGCCGACCGTCTGCGCCAATGCCAGCTTCTGCGCCTGCTCGACATCGACCTCGACCGTCACCGTCGCCGGCACCTTGGCCTTGTCGGCTCCCTCCCTGACCGGATCGGTATCCTGGTCGACCGCGAGGATGCGGGCGCTCTGCACGATGAGATCGGTCTGGACCTCGGTCGCGGCCGGGCCGCCGAGCGTGCTGGGCAGCGTCCGGGTGACGAGGATGTCGACCCGGTCGCCCGGCGAGAGCAGGCCACCGACGCCGGCGACGTCGCCGACGCGAACGGCCACCGCCCGCAAGCGCGTGGCGATGGCCCCCGACGTACTCAGGCGCCCGCCGCCGCCGGACACCGCCTTCACCAGCACGAGTTCGTTGGCGTCGATCCGTCGGACCGCGGTCCGGTCGCCCTTGCCGACGGCGTCGGCGATCGAGGGAAAGGCGCCGGCGGGCAGCGCTGCCGCCGGAACCGCCACCTGCTTCAATCGTGCCGCGACGATCGGCGTGCCGGCGGGGATGCCGATCGCGGCGACGACGGCATTGGGTGACGCGGCGCCGGCCGCATTCGCCGGCGAACTGGCGGCCGGCTGCACGAGGAAGACGCGCGCAACGACGACTGCCGCCAGTCCCAGTAACGATGCGCCGACGAACAACAGAATTGCTTTGGACGGCACGGTTGATCCAATATCCGATTGTCGCCGGCCGACCGGCAGCCCTCATGTCGACAGGGTCAGGCGTTGACCGGTGCCAGCCGGCACCGGTCGTCCGCGACTACCTGCCGGTGCTGATACGCGTACCGGCCGTGGTGAACGCCGTGCTGATCGTGCCGCCGAGCGCCACTGCCGCCACGACGATGCCGCCGCCGATGACGGCGATGATCAGGGCATATTCCGCCGCCGTCGCGCCGCTCTTGTTAACCTTGATACGACGAAGAAGCTTTAGCATGATGTTCCTCCTTGATCTCTAAATACGACGCGGGTGCTGCCACGTTTAGCTACAATCATTTTGAGAGATGAAGTTATCAAAATTGCCAAATCTCTAGTCTTGTCGAGCAGCAGTATCATGAATAAGCCAATCAACCGATTTGGCAATGGTCATTGAATATAGTAAATCTACGTATAATCTACGATAAGTTAATTGATACACTATTACGCGCAGTGATGACAAAAGTCATCCCTGGTTGGGGTAACAGGCCGTGCCGGTCAGCGTTGTGCCGTTGGCGAAAGCGTCGAGCAGCTGCGGAACGGCGGTCGTGAACGTCGTCGTCAACGTGATCTGCGAGAACCCACTGGCACCGCCGCAGGTCGCGGCGCGGTCGAGCGCGACGGTCGGCGGCGCGACGGAAAGCTCCGCGGCGGCGGTCGCGACCGACGCGGTGGTACGTGCAGCGCTATAGGCCCCGGTCGAATCGGCGCAGTTCGGGCCGGTGACGCCCATGCAGCGGGCGGTGTCGATCGCGATCTGCTGGAGCGCCTGGGTCGTCCACGACAGCCGGCCATATTCGACGATTCCGAACAGGAGCAGGAACAGCGGTATGACGAGGAGGGCGAATTCGACCGCCGTCGAACCACCGCGATGCGCCATCAGGGAGCGCGCGGCTCGACGCATCACTGGGTCTGGACGATCGCGCTGGCAGTGATCTGCGAGCCGCTGATGAAGCCGTAGCTGGAGAACAGCGCGGCATAGGGCCGGCGGACCGTGATCGAGACGAACTTGCCCGCGGTGCCGCCACCGGTGCAGGCATTGCCGCAGGTCACCGCCCCTCCCCAGGCGAACGGGTTCGCGCCGGGGCAGTAGCAGAGGTCCGCCGGTTGCGCGGACGTCCCGCTGCCGTTCGTCACCGCGACCGACCCGGTGCCGGTGACGGTCGCGGTCGGTCCGTTGTTGACGACGACGGTCACGTCGGTCGCGTTGACGCCGGCGTCGCTGCGGGCGAGCGCGGCGATGGTGGCGGCGAGTGCGCCGCCGTCGGTCGCGGTGACGTTCTTCGCCTTGACCATCGCGTAACTGGCCGCGCTCGCGGCGGCGGCGTCGAGGCGGAACCGCGTCAGCAGCGCTCCGCCAAGATCGGTGATGCCGGCGAACAACACGACCAGGACGGGCGCGACGATGGCGAACTCGACCGCCGCCGTCGCCTCGGTGGCCGCGAACAGCCGGCGCAGAGCTTCGCGTGGCGTCATCGGATCAGCGTGACGCTGGCGCTGCTGCCCGAGCCGCCGCCGCCGGTGCACGTCGACGCGGCGACGGTGCCGCCGGTCAGCGTGATCTGCGACCCGATCAAGGTCAGGCACTGCCCGGTCCTGTCGCCGATGCCGGCTCCGCCGCCGAGCGTGATCGGTCCGCGCGGATAGTAGAAAATGCCCGATACGCTGGCGTTCGACGCGCCCTCGGCGAACAGCGCGCCGCTCGTGTTCTGCGCCGTCGCCGCGGTGCCCTGCGGGCCGATCAGAGCGATGTTTGCGGTCGCGCCCGTCGCCGGCGCGGTCAGGACGAGATTGCTATACCCCGCGGCGACGCAGAACGACCGCTCGAAGCAGGTGCCCGAGGTCGGTCGGGTCAGCCCCGACACGACGAGCGTCACGCCCGACGCCTGCACCGACACGATCGATCCGCTGCAGACTCCGCCACCACCTCCGGTCTGGCCGAAGGCGACATAGCCGTTGATGGTGTAGATGCCGGCACCCATGACGATGCCGCCGCCGATGTCGACGCTGCCGTCGACATCGTGCTGCGTCGCCGCCGGCAGGACGAGGCATGTTCCGCCGGCGGTGGCGACGCTGCCGTTGGCCTCGAACACGCTGCCGACACCCGTCGCTTCGGCGAAGACGATCGACGATCCCCCGCCGCCGACGATCGCGTAGTTATAGATGCTGGGGCCGATGCGGTAGCTGTTGGTCGCACCGGCACCAAGGCTGATGCGCGAAGCGCCGCCGGCATAGATGCCGGCGGTGAAGTTGAAGATGCTCGGGCCGCCGAATTCGATCGATCCGCCGTTGTCGGCGCAGACGCTGTATTTGCCGCCACCGCAATCGCTGCCGCTGGCGGCACCGACATTGAACGTGCCGCCGCCGAAGGTGAGGGTGCCCGTGTTGTAGATGCCGCCGCGGGCATTGAACACGCCGGTGCCGAAGCTGAGCTGACCGCCGCTGCCGTTGATCAGGGTTCCGCCGATCGTGACGTTGCCGCCGGCAAAACTGTTGCTGCTGCCGCCCGACGTCTGGAGGTTGCCGGCGAACACATAGTTTCCCGGCCCGAATGCCACCGAGGCGCCCCAGCCGACGCTGACCGCGTCCCTGAAGCTGTAGACGTTGGTCGCCGCGCCGCCGGGAACGAACGCGAGGCGAAGGCCGCTCGCGATCGCCAGGGAGGCGAAGCTCCGGTTGCCCGCCGGGCAGTTCAGCGTCCACAGCGGCAACGCGAGGGTCGCGGTGCAGCCGAGGGCAGCCGCCTGCGTCTGTGTCGCCGAGGCGGTATAGCCGAAGTCGATGCCGTTGGTCGCGGTCACGCCGGGGGCCGGCGGCGCCGACGGCGAGGCCAGCGCCGCGACCGAGGCGATGCGCGCGGCC
>CAXUEV010000126.1:0-5364 GCA_964250105.1 uncultured Sphingomonadaceae bacterium | reverse complement strand
GGTGGTGGTGGCGGACAAGGCGGAGGACGGCAGGGCGGCGGTGGACAAGGCGGTCGGCGACACCGACGCGGCGCTGCGCGAGGCGGCGCGAACCGCCGCGCCGGCGACGACCCCGGAACAAACCGCCGGCCGGACCGGTTGACGCCGCGACAGCCACCAATCGAGGGATAAGCCATGCGTACTGCCATCAGCGTCCTTGCCATCGCCGCCGCGCTCAGCGTCGGCGCCTGCGGCAAGAAGGCCACCGACACGACGATGACCACCACCGAGGGCACGACCACCGAAGGCACGACCGGCACCGCCGGCACGTCGACCGACAGCACCGCCGGCGGCACGTCGGGCACCGGCATGGCGACCGGCGGCGACGTCAGCGGTGGAGCGGCCGGCAGCGGCACGTCGAGCGGCGCCATGGACTCGGGTTCGGGCGCGACCTCGACCGGCGGCTCGTCGGGCACGAGCATGTCGGAGGGCAGCGCCAACGGCACCGGCAACGGCGTCTCGGGCGGCGGCACCGGCAGCACGAGCGGCGGCACCACGGGCGGCACCGGCGGCACGAGCGGCATGACGTCGTCGAGCGGCAGCTCCGCTCCCGCCGGCAGCGCCGCGAGCGAGACGCCGTCGACGACCCCGTCGCAGCCGGGCAACCCCGACTCGGCGAAGACCGCGCCGAAGTAACGTCGGCCACACGAACGATCGAGGCCGCGGTTCACGCCGCGGCCTTTTTCGTGCACGGACACCGGGCGCGCTTCCCTTCCGCGCCGAATGCGGACACAGATCGGTGGCGCGATCACGACGAGGCGACCGGTGGGCAGCATCTACGACTTCTCGGCGACCGACATCGGCGGGCACGACGTCCCCCTGTCGCACTATCGCGGCAAGGTCCTGCTGATCGTCAACACCGCGAGCAAATGCGGCTTCACCCCTCAGTACGCCGAGCTCGAGCAGCTCCAGCGCCAGCTCGCCGACAAGGGCCTCGTCGTCCTCGGCTTCCCCTGCAACCAGTTCGGCGGACAGGAGCCCGGCGACGCCGCCGAGATCGCCAGCTTCTGCAAGCTGACCTACGACGTCAGCTTCCCCCTGTTCGCCAAGATCGACGTCAACGGCCCCCGCGCCAGCCCGCTGTTCGACTGGCTCAAGCAACAGGCCCCCGGCCTGCTCGGCAGCCGCGCGGTCAAGTGGAACTTCACCAAGTTCCTGATCGACCGCGAAGGCCAGGTCGCCGCCCGCTTCGCGCCCATGGCGAAGCCGGCGGCGTTGGTCAGCGAGATCGAGGCGCTGCTCTGAGGACGGTGCTGAAGAAGCCGGTTGCCGCCGTGTAGGTCGTGCGCTCGAGCGCGACGAGGCTGGTGAAGTCGAACAGCGTGTTGCCGAGCGAATCGCCCAGCGAAAAGGTCGCGCTTCGCCCGCCGCTGTTCCGGTCGACGAAATCGAAGCTGTCGAACGACACCTCAAAGCCGGCCGCGGGCGTGAACGAGATCCGCCCGGCATTGTCGACGTCGCTTCGGACGGTGGTGACCCCGGCATAGAAAAAGGGCCGCGGCATGTGCCGCGGCCCTCGTTCGTCCGGATGGTCGGGGTGGCGCTTAGAAGTCCATCCCGCCCATGCCGCCCATGCCGCCGCCGCCCATGCCGCCGCCGCCCATGCCGGCGCCCTTGTCGTCGGCCGGCTGGTCGGTGATCGCGGCTTCGGTGGTGATCAGCAGCGAGGCGACCGAGGCCGCGTCCTGCAGCGCCGTGCGAACGACCTTGGTCGGGTCGATCACGCCGCTGGCGACGAGGTTCTCGTACTGGTCGGTCTGCGCGTTGAAGCCGATCGTGTCGTCGCCGCCGTCGAGCAGCTTGCCCGAGACGACCGCGCCGTCATGGCCGGCGTTCGAAGCGATCTGGCGGACGGGTGCGAACAGCGCCTTGCGGATGATGTCGACGCCGCGGGTCTGGTCGTCGTTGGCACCCTTCATCCCCTCGAGCGACTTGGTCGCGTAGAGGAGCGCGGTACCGCCGCCGGGGACGATGCCTTCCTCGACCGCGGCGCGGGTCGCATGCAGCGCGTCGTCGACGCGGTCCTTGCGCTCCTTGACCTCGACCTCGGTCGAACCGCCGACCTTGAGCACCGCGACACCGCCGGCGAGCTTGGCCAGACGCTCCTGCAGCTTCTCCTTGTCGTAGTCCGACGTCGTGATCTCGATCTGCGCACGGATCTGCTCGACGCGGCCCTTGATCGCCTCGGCCTCACCGGCACCGTCGATGACGGTCGTGTTGTCCTTGTCGATCGTGACGCGCTTGGCCTGGCCGAGCATCGCCAGCGTGACGTTCTCGAGCTTGATGCCGAGGTCCTCCGAGATCATCTGACCGGCGGTCAGGATCGCGATGTCCTCGAGCATCGCCTTGCGACGGTCGCCGAAGCCCGGCGCCTTGACGGCCGCGACCTTGAGGCCGCCGCGCAGCTTGTTGACGACGAGCGTGGCGAGCGCCTCGCCCTCGACGTCCTCGGCGATGATCAGCAGCGGGCGCGACGACTGGACGACCGCCTCGAGCACCGGCAGCAGCGCCTGCAGGTTCGACAGCTTCTTCTCGTGGATCAGGATGTAGGGGTTGTCGAGTTCGACCTGCATCTTCTCGGCGTTGGTGATGAAGTAGGGCGAGAGATAGCCGCGGTCGAACTGCATGCCCTCGACGACGTCGAGCTCGGACGCCATGCCCTTGGCTTCCTCGACGGTGATGACGCCTTCCTTGCCGACCTTTTCCATCGCCTGCGCGATCATCTCGCCGATCTCGCCTTCGCCGTTGGCCGAGATCGTGCCGACCTGGGCGATCTCGGAGGTGCCGGCGACCGGCTTCGACCGCGCCGCGAGATCGGCGACGACGGCGGTGACCGCCATGTCGATGCCGCGCTTGAGGTCCATCGGGTTCATGCCGGCCGAGACCGACTTCATGCCCTCGCGGACGATCGCCTGGGCGAGGACGGTCGCGGTGGTGGTGCCGTCGCCGGCCTTGTCGTTGGTCTTCGAGGCGACTTCACGCAGCATCTGCGCGCCGAGGTTCTCGAACTTGTCCTTGAGCTCGATTTCCTTGGCGACGGTGACGCCGTCCTTGCTGATGCGCGGCGCGCCGAAGCTCTTCTCGATGACGACGTTGCGGCCCTTGGGACCGAGGGTGACCTTCACCGCGTCGGCGAGGATGTCGACGCCGCGCAGGATGCGCTCCCGGGCGTCGCGCGAAAAGCGTACGTCTTTCGCTGCCATGTTGTTGATCCTTATCTAGGTTGATTGAGTGACGAAGGGCGACCGAGCTCAGGCGAGGACGCCGAGGATGTCGCTTTCCTTCATGATGAGCAGGTCTTCGCCGTCGACCTTGACCTCGGTGCCCGACCATTTGCCGAACAGGATCTTGTCGCCCTCGACGACGTCGAGCTTGACGCGGTCGCCGGCCTCGTTGCGCGCGCCCTTGCCGGCGGCGACGATCTCGCCCTCCTGGGGCTTTTCCTTCGCCGTGTCGGGGATGATGATGCCGCCGGCGGTCTTCTCTTCGGCCTCGACGCGACGGACCAGCACGCGGTCGTGCAGCGGAGTGAATTTCATGGACTGTCCACCTTTGCAATGGAAAATGGGCTCGTTAGCACTCACGCATCCGGAGTGCTAACGCACGGCTCATATGGTCGCATCGCCGCCGCCCGTCAAGCGTCGGGAGCGTGAACATCGGGTGACGGTTGGACGGCGTACGCCCGAGCGGCTATACCGCGACCCATGACATTCGTCCGCGGCGCGTGGCGCTTCATCGTCGGGGTCAAGGACCTGCTGGTCCTGCTCCTCCTCATCCTGTTCTTCGTCGTCGTCTGGGCGGCGCTGCAGGTGCGCGGCGGCGCGACGACCGTGCCCGACGGCGCGGCGCTGGTGCTCGATCTCGACGGGCCGGTGGTCGACCAGGCGAGCGAGCGCTCGCCGTTCGCCTTCGCCACCGGCGGCCCGCGCGGTCCCGACGAGATCGAGGTACGCGACGTCATCAAGGCGATCGACACCGCACGGAGCGACTCCCGGATCAAGCTGATCGTGCTCCAGCTCGACACGTTCATCGGCGCCGGCGAAGCGAATTTGCAGTCGATCGGCGCCTCGCTCCGCGCCTTCCGCGCCGCCGGCAAGCCGGTCTACGCCTATGCCACCGCCTATACCGACGACAGCTATTATCTCGCGGCGCAGGCGAACCGGGCGTGGATCAACCCGCTCGGCGGGGTGCTGCTGACCGGGCCGGGCGGCAGCAACCTCTATTTCAAGACGGCGCTGGCCAAGCTCGACGTCGACATCAACGTCTTCCGCGTCGGCAAGTACAAGTCGTTCGTCGAGCCATTCACCCGCACCGAAGCCTCGCCCGAGGCGAAGGCGGCGAACCAGGTGCTCGTCGACGGCCTGTGGCGGACCTATGCCGACGACGTCGCCGCGTCGCGCCACGTCGACGTCCGCGCCGCCTTCGCCGATCTGCCGGCGCGCGTCAGGGCGGCGAACGGCGACTTCGCCCGCACCGCGCTCGACAGCGGGCTGGTCGACGTCATCGGCACGCATGTCGCGTTCGGCCGGAGCATCGCCGGCCTCGTCGGCGCCGGCCGCGACAAGGAGCCCGGCTCGTTCAACGGCATCAAGTTCGACCGCTATCTCGCCGCGACCGCGACGCGGACCAGCGGCCCGGCGGTCGGCATCGTCTATGTCGCCGGCAACATCGTCGACGGCGAGGCCGGGCCGGGCACCGCCGGCGGCGACACGATCGCGCGGCTCGTCGCCAAGGCGCTCGCCGACGACACGATCAAGGCGCTCGTCGTGCGCATCGACTCGCCCGGCGGCTCGGTGCTCGCGTCGGAACGCATCCGCGAGGCGCTGGCCGAGGCGAGCGCGCGCCGGATCCCGGTCGTCGCCTCGTTCGGGCCGGTGGCGGCATCGGGCGGCTATTGGGTGTCGACCGCGGCGAGCCAGGTCTTCGCCCAGCCGTCGACGATCACCGGATCGATCGGCGTGTTCGCCGTCATCCCGACCTTCAACCGGACGCTCGCCGAACTCGGCATCGGCACCGACGGCGTCAAGTCGACCCCCTATTCGGGCGATCCCGACCTCCTCAAGGGCCTGACGCCCGAGACCTCGACGATCCTCCAGGCGTCGGTCGAGGACATCTACCGCCGCTTCACCGGGCTCGTCGCGACCGCGCGCAAGCTGCCGATCGCCCAGGTCGACGCGATCGCGCAGGGGCGGGTATGGAGCGGCGACGATGCCAAGCGGCTCGGGCTGGTCGACCATTTCGGCGGCCTCGACGCCGCGGTCGCGGCCGCGGCCCGCGCCGCGGGGCTGACCGGCACGGTCCGCACCGTCGACGTCGAGAAGACGC
>CAXUEV010000125.1:0-5418 GCA_964250105.1 uncultured Sphingomonadaceae bacterium | reverse complement strand
GCGGCACTCGCTCATGAAGCGGTCGACGCCGAGGATCAGCGCCATGCCCGCGACCGGCACGGACGGCACCACCGCCAGCGTCGCCGCGAGCGTGATGAACCCCGCCCCCGTCACACCCGCCGCGCCCTTCGAGCTGAGCATGGCGACGCCGAGCAGCAGCGCCTGCTGGCCGAAGCTCAGGTGGACGTCGGTCGCCTGGGCGATGAACAGCGCCGCCAGCGTCATGTAGATGTTGGTGCCGTCGAGGTTGAACGAATAGCCGGTCGGCACGACGAGCCCGACGACCTCCTGGCGGCAGCCGGCGCGCTCCATCTTGGCGATCAGGTTGGGCAGCGCCGCCTCCGACGACGACGTGCCGAGGACGAGCAGCAGCTCCTCCTTCAGATAGGCGATCAGCCGCACGACCGAGAAGCCGCAGGACCAGCCGACCGCGCCGAGGATGACGAGCACGAACAGCAACGAGGTCGCGTAGAACGACACGACCAGCGTCGCCAGGCTGACGAGCGTGCCGAGCCCGAACTTGCCGATGGTGAACGCCATCGCGCCGAACGCGCCGATGGGTGCCGCGCGCATCAGGATGGCGACGATGCGGAACACGAGCGCGGTCGCCGAGGTCAGGACGCGGTGGACCGGGTCGCCGCGCTCGCCGATCAGCGCCAGCGCGATGCCGCTGAGGACGGCGACGAACAGCACCTGCAATATGTCGCCGTCGGTCAGCGCCGAGACCATCGTCGTCGGGATGATGTTGGTCAGGAAGCCGGTGATGCTCGTGTCGTGCGCCTTGGCGGTATAAGTCGCGATCGCGCCGGCATCGAGCGTCGCCGGGTCGATGTGGAGCCCGGCACCGGGCTCGACGACGTTCGCCACGAGCAGCCCGAGGAGCAGCGCCAGCGTCGAGAAGGTCAGGAAATAGGCGAACGCCTTGAGCGCGACGCGCCCGACCGACTTCAGCTCGCCCATGCCAGCGATGCCCGTCGTCACCGTCAGGAAGATGACCGGCGCGATGATCATCTTGACCAGCTTGATGAAGCCGTCGCCGAGCGGCTTCAGCGCGGCACCCGTCTCGGGATAGAAATGGCCGACGAGGACGCCGGCGGCGATCGCCACCAGCACCTGGACATACAGCTGTCCGGTTACCCGTCGCGGCGCGGAAGTTGACGAACCTGACGCCACGTCAGCCCGAAACGCTTGCGTCTTGAACCGAATCGGTAAATTTGCACCCTGCTATCCGCCCATCCGTTTGCATCGCCCGTCCTCCGTCGCCGCACGACCGAGTTTAAGTCGTCACGACCCGTGTAGGACAGCGATTTCTCAGTTGGCGAAAGAAACGGTCGAAGTCGTCACCGACCGCGAAACCTGCTACGACAGCATCGTCTTGTGGGGGGACCTATCGATGCAGCGGAACCTGTTCGTCGTCTTTGCCGTCGTCGCCTATGCGATCTTCTTCGCGACTTTCCTGTACCTCGTCGCCTTCAACGGCAATCTGCCGTGGGTGCCGAAGACCGTCGACAGCGGCCCGGCGGGGAATATTGCGGTCGCCGTGGCGGTCGATCTCGCGCTGGTCGCCGTGTTCGGGGTGCAGCACAGCGTGATGGCGCGGCGGAGCTTCAAGGCGGCGTGGACGAGGATCGTGCCGGTGCCGATCGAGCGCAGCGTCTATGTCGTCTTCGCCAGCGCCGCGCTTATCCTGCTGTTCGCCGCGTGGCGGCCGATCTCCGCGACGATCTGGCGGATCGAGCATCCGGCCGCCGTCGCGCTCGTCTGGGTTCTGTTCGCGGCGGGGTGGCTGATCGTCCTGCTCAGCACGTTCCTGCTCAGCCATTTCGAACTGTTCGGCATCAAGCAGACGCTGCTCAACTGGCGGCGGCTGGCGCTGCCGGACCCGCAGTTCCGCCAGCCGCTGTTCTACAAGGCCGTCCGGCATCCGCTCTATTCGGGCTTCTTCCTCGCCTTCTGGGCGACTCCGGTGATGACCGCGGGCCACCTGCTGCTGGCGCTCGGCATGTCGGCCTATATGCTCATCGCCATCCGCCACGAGGAACGCGACCTCGTCGACCTGTTCGGCGCCGACTACGAGGATTACCGCCAGCGCGTCGGCATGCTCGCGCCGCGGCTCCGACGCAGCCGCTGACCGTCAGCCCCAGCCGGGGATGTCGGCCATCGTCACCCAGCCGTGGACGTAGTTCGCATAGTAGAGCGCGAACAGCGCCGCCGAGATCGCCGTCGTCCACAGCGCCTTGACGACCATCGCCGGGCGCGCCGGCGCGCTGTCGGCCTGGCCGGCGACCTCGGCCTCGCCCGCCTCGGCGCTGGTGCGGACACCGAACGGGAGGACGGCGAACAGCGTCAGCATCCAGAACAGCACGTAGATGACCAGCGCCGAATACCAGCGCATAGCGCTAGACGCGGACGATCTGGACGTCGGTCACCGGCTTCTTGCCGGTCCAGTCGCGCGCGACGCGCCGGACGGCGACGCGCACCGCCTCGGCGAACTTCTCCTCGTTGCGCGGATCGGCGCCGCGGACCGCGCCGCTTGCCGCCTCGGCGCATTCGGCGAGGAACTCGGGGCGGTCCTCCTCGACCGGCACGCCCTGCGCGGTGATCGCCGGACGCGCGGCGAGCTTGCCGTTGGCGCCGAGCACGATCGTCGCCGACAGATAGCCGTTGTGCATGATCCGCCGCCGCGCGAGCATCGTCGAGCCGTCGGCGGGCAGGATGACGTCGCCGTCGAGGACCAGCCGGCCGACCTTCTCGTGGCCGATCAGCTTCGGACCGTCGGGCGCGAGGCGGATGACGGTGCCGTTCATCGGCACCATCGCCCGCGGCACGCCGACGTCGAGCGCGAGCTTCGCGTGCGCCTCCAGATGCCGGCGCTCGCCGTGGACGGGGATCGCGATCTCGGGGCGGACCCACTGGTACATCGACGTCAGCTCGGGCCGGCCGGGGTGGCCCGAGACATGGACGTGCGCCTGCCGCTCGGTGATGACCTCGACGCCGCGGGTGGCGAGCGCGTTCTGGACGATGCCGATCGACAGTTCGTTGCCGGGGATCTCCTTCGACGAATAGATCACGCAGTCGCCGCGTTCGAGCTTCAGATGCTGGTGGCTGCCGCTGGCGATGCGGCTGAGCGCCGCCGCCGGCTCGCCCTGCGCGCCGGTGCAGATGATCAGCAGCTGCTCGGGCGCGGTCCGCGCCGCCTGGTCGAACGACAGGATCGGCGGGAAGTCCTTGAGATAGCCGGTCGCGCGCGCCACGCCGAGGATGCGGTCCATCGACCGGCCGACGACGCAGACCTGGCGGCCGGTCGCCAGCGCGACCTGGCCGAGCGTGTGCAGCCGCGCCGCGTTCGAGGCGAAGGTCGTCACCAGCACGCGACCGCGCTTGCGCGCCGCGATCACGCCGAGCAGCCCGTCGCGGACGCCGGCCTCCGACCCGCTGGCGTTGTCGTTGAAGACGTTGGTCGAATCGCCGATCATCGCCAGCACGCCGCTGTCGCCGAGCGCCTGCATCTGCTCGGGCGTCGACGGCGTGCCCATCTGCGGCGTCTCGTCGAGCTTCCAGTCGCCGGTGTGGAAGATGCGGCCGAACGGAGTCTCGATGATCAGCCCGTTGCCCTCGGGGATCGAGTGCGCCATCGCCGCGTAGCGGAAGCGGAAGTCGCCGAGCGTCAGCGTGCCGCCCATCGGGATGACGTGGAGCTTGACCTCCTTGGTCAGCCCCTCCTCCTCGAGCTTGCCGCGGATCAGCCCGGCGGTGAACGGCGTCGCGTACAGCGGCACGCCGAGGTCGGCGGCGAGATAGGGGATCGCGCCGATATGGTCCTCGTGACCGTGCGTCAGGACGATGCCGAGCAGGTCGTCGCGGCGCTTCTCGATGAAGCTGAGGTCGGGCAGGATCAGGTCGACGCCGGGATAGCCGGGATCGGCGAAGGTCATGCCGAGGTCGACCATCACCCATTTGCCGCGGCAGCCGTAGAGGTTGACGTTCATGCCGATCTCGCCCGAACCGCCGAGCGGCAGGAAGAGGAGTTCGTCGCCGGGCACGAGGTCGCGGGCGTTGCGTCCGCCCTGTCTGTCGTTCGAAGCCATTATGTTCCAGTCGTGTTGAGGATATGGATGCGGAGCAACCCGCGAATCGTCAGGTCGCCGTCGACGAAGTCGATCGCGGCGGTATGGCGGTTGAACAATGTGGCGAGGCCGCCGGTGCCGATCACCGTGACGGGGCGCCCGATCTCCGATGTAATGCGCGCGACCAAGCCTTCAATGAGGCCGATATAGCCGTAGAACACGCCCGATTGCATCGCGTGTACCGTGTTCCGGCCGATGACGCTATGGTTGCCGCCGGGCGGCTCGACCGCGACGCGCGGCAGCTTCGCCGCCGCCTGGTAGAGCGCGTCCATCGACAGGGTGATGCCCGGTGCGATCGCGCCGCCGAGGTACGAGCCGGCGTGCGTCGCCGCGTCCTCGGTGATGACGTCGAAGGTCGTCGCCGTGCCGAAGTCGACGACGACGAGGTTGCCGCGGGTCGAGGCGTGCGCGGCGACGGCGTTGACGATGCGGTCGGCGCCGACCTCGCCCGGGTTGGGCACGTCGATGGCGATGCCGTAGGCGATCCCCTCGGTCCCTACGACGAGCGGCTCGCAGTGGAAGTATTTTCGGCACAGGCGCTGCAGGTTGAACAGCGTCGGCGGCACGACGGTGGCGATGATCGCCGCGTCGATATGCGCCCGCTCGACGCCTTCGAGCTGCATCAGCTGGTTGAGCCAGACGGCATATTCGTCGGCGGTGCGGTTGCGGTCGGTCGAGATCCGCCAGCGCTGGGCGATCGTCGCGCCGTCGACCAGCGCGAAGACGATATTGGTGTTGCCGACGTCGATCGCTAGCAGCATGTCCGGCCCCCGGTCACAGCCCGAACACCTCGCCGGCGTGGATCGCGCGCGTCGTGCCGTCGCCGCGGCGCAGCAGCAGCGCGCCGTCGTCGGCGAGATCGGCGAAGCGGCCGGTGACGGTCTCGGTGCCGAGCCGCGCCTCGACCGCCTCGCCGAGCCCGTGGGCGCGCGCCAGCCACGCGGTGCGGATGACGCCGAAGCCGTAGGTCTGCCAGCGGTCGCGCGCGTCGGCGAACTCCGCGGCGAGGCGTTCGGCGAAGACCGCCGCCGGCGGCGGGGCGAAGCCCGCGGCGGCGAGCGACGTCGCCGGGCGCTCGGTGTCGGCCGGATGCCCGGCGAGGTTGACGCCGAAGCCGACGATCGTCGCCCCGGCGACGCCTTCGAGCAGGATGCCGGCGACCTTGACCCCGTCGAGCAGCACGTCGTTCGGCCATTTGAGCGCCAGCGGCGCGCCCGGTGCCGCCGCGCGCAGGGCGGCGTCGAGCGCGACCGCGGCGACGAACGACAGCAGCGGGCTCGGCGTCTCGCCG
>CAXUEV010000124.1:0-5445 GCA_964250105.1 uncultured Sphingomonadaceae bacterium | reverse complement strand
CGGCGGCGGCGGCGGCGCGGCGGCGGCGACGACCACAGCCGCCAGCAGCGCGGCAGCGGCGCGCAACAATCCTCGCATCCTCACTCCTCCCGGCATCGTCAGCTGCCGCGCCGGCCGCCGCGGTCGACGCGCGCGACGACGTCGGCGGCGATGCGCGGGGTGACGAACTTGCGGATGTCGCCGCCGTACAGCGCGATCTCCTTGACCAGTTTCGACGCGATCGGCTGGAGCGCGACGTCGGCCATCAGGAACACGGTCTCGATGCGGGCATTCAATTGCTGGTTCATCCCCGCCATCTGATACTCGTACTCGAAGTCGGACACGGCGCGCAGGCCGCGGATGATCAGCTGCGCGCGCTGCGCCTCGGCGAACTTCATCAACAGCGCGTCGAACGACACGACCGCGACCGAGGCGCCGAGATCGGCGGTCTCGCGCTCGACCTGGGCGACGCGCTCGTCGAGGGCGAACATCGGCGACTTCGACGGGTTGGTCGAGACGCCGATGACGAGCCGGTCGACGAGCTTGGCGCCGCGACGGATGATGTCCATATGGCCGAGCGTGATCGGGTCGAAGGTCCCCGGATAGACGCCGATGCGCATGGTCGAGCCCCCCGGTGCCGGTGTCAGCGGTGATCGCCGGCGCGGGTCACCGGTCGCGTTCGATGGCGAAGCGGGCGATCGCGCGCAGCAGGTCGGCCTCGCTGCCGAAGCCGTGGAGATGGTCGATCGCCTGGTCGATCAGCATCGCCGCCTGCGTCCGCGCGCGCTCGACCCCGAGCAACGAGACGAAGGTCGCCTTGCCGGCGTCGGCGTCCTTGTGCACCGCCTTGCCGGTATTCGCCGACGAGCCCTCGACGTCGAGCAGGTCGTCGGCGATCTGGAAGGCGAGGCCGAGGTCGCGCGCATAGCCGCGCAGCGGCCGCCGCTGCGCCTCGGGCACGCGCCCCATGATCGCCCCCGCCTCGAGGCAGAAGGCGATCAGCGCGCCGGTCTTGAGCTGCTGCAGCCGCGTCGTCGCGCTGAGATCGAAATCGGTCTCGGCGGCGGCGAGGTCCATCATCTGGCCGCCGGCCATCCCCGCCGGGCCGCTGGCGCGGGCAAGGTCGAGGACCAGCTCGGCGCGGGCGAACGGGTCCTCGTGGGTCGCGGGATCGGCGAGGATCTCGAACGCCAGCGCGTGGAGCGAGTCGCCCGCGAGCACCGCGGTCGCCTCGTCGAACGCCTTGTGGACGGTCGGCTTGCCGCGGCGCAGGTCGTCGTCGTCCATGCACGGCAGGTCGTCGTGGATCAGGCTGTAGCAATGGACGCATTCGATCGCCAGCGCGACGCGCAGCGCCCGCTCGCGGTCGACGTTGAACAGGTCGCAGGCGGCGACGACGAGCAGCGGCCGCATCCGCTTGCCGCCGCCGATGACGGCGTGGCGCATGCCGGCGAACAGCCGCTCGCGGCCGTCGTCGGGCACCGGCAGCAGCCGGTCGAAGCGCTGGTCCATCGCCGTGCCGATCGCATCGAGCGCGGGCTTCAGGCTGTTCGACGGGCGCACGATCAGCTCAACCCGCATCGAACGCCGCCAGCCCCGCCGCCTGGCCGTCGGCGCCGACCTGGATCGCCTCGATGCGCGCGGTCGCCCCGGCCAGCTTGGTCTCGCAATGCGCCTTCAACCGCTGGCCTTCGGTATAGAGATCGATCGACTCCTCGAGCGCGGCGTCGCCCGCCTCGAGCCGGTGGACGATCTGCTCGAGGCGGGCAAGCGCCGCCTCGAAGCTCAGCTGCGTAAAATCTTCGGTCGCCATCGCCGCCGGTTGTGGACGGACGGACTTTGGGGGTCAAGCGCCGGGGCGGGTCAGCGCCGGAACAGCGCGTCGCCCTGCTGCTGCGCGGTGCCGACCTCGACCGGCGCCGGGCCGTGCTCGGCGATGTGCGCCGCGGCGACGCGCTCGGCGTGGAGCTGCTCGATCAGCGCGACGCGCTCCTCGCCGATCTTGCCCTCGTCGACGTCGGTGTCGACGCCCGCCTTCTTCGCCGCCGCCAGCACCAGCGTGTCGAGCTCGCGCTGCGGGCACAGGCCGAGCGTGACCGGGTCCTTCGGCGTGATGTTGGCGATGTTCCAGTGCGACTTGTCGCGGATCGCGGCAATCGTCGTCTTGGTCGTGCCGATCAGCCGGCTGATCTGGTTGTCGGTGACCTCGGGGTGGTTGCGGACGATCCAGGCGATGCCGTCGGGCTTGTCCTGGCGCTTGCTGACCGGCGTGTAGCGCGGGCCCTTGGTCCGGCGCTCCTGCTCGGGCTGCTTCTCGAGCACCAGCCGGCGCGACGGATCGGCGGCGACGCGGTCGATCTCCTCCTGCGTCAGCTCGCCCGAGCGGATCGGATCGCGCCCGGTCAGCTTGGTCGCGGCGGTGTCGTCGGCGATCGCCTGGATCTCGAGGATGTGCAGCCCGCAGAAGATCGCGATCTGCTCGAAGGTCAGCGCGCTGTTGTCGACCAGCCACGCGGCGGTCGCGTGCGGCATCAGCGGAGTCGTGGGCAGGCTCATCGGACGAAGCTTTCGATAAAGAAACGGCCGCCCCTCGCGGAGCGGCCTGTGACAGCTTGATGTAGGCGCGATACGGTACGCGATCAACCGGCGACTTCGCCGACGCGGAGGACGATCTTGCCGACATGGCCGCCCGCCTCCATCCAGCGATGCGCGTCGGCGGCGTCCGCCAGGGCGAAGCTGCGGTCGGGCACGGCGCGGAGCGTGCCGTCGGCGAACAGCGGCCACACCTCGCGTTCGAGCGCGGCGGCGACCGCGGTCTTGAACGCGACATCGCGCGGCCGCAGCGTCGATCCGGTCAGCGTCAGCCGCCGGCGCATGACCGCGGCGAAGTCGACCTCGACCTTCGACCCGCGCTGGAAGGCGATCGACACGTGGCGGCCGTCGTCGGCCAGCGCCGCGAGGTTGCGCGGGATATAGTCGCCGCCGACCATGTCGAGGACCACGTCGACCCCGCGCCCGCCCGTGATCCGCGCCACCTCGGCGACGAAGTCCTGCGCGCTGTAGTCGATCGCATGGTCGGCGTCGAGCGTCGTCACCGCCGCGCATTTCGCCGCCGAGCCGGCGGTGGCGATGACCGTCACGCCCCGCGCGCGGGCCAGCAGGATCGCGGTCGAGCCGATGCCGCCAGTGCCGCCGTGGACGAGCAGCGTCTCGCCCGCGACGAGCCGCGCGCGGTCGACGAGGTTCGACCAGACGGTGAAATAGGTCTCGGGCAGGCCGGCGGCGGCGGCGAGGTCGAGCCCGGCGGGGACCGGCAGGCACTGGCCGGCGGGCGCGGTGCAATAGTCGGCATAGCCGCCGCCGACGAGCAGCGCGCACACCCGGTCGCCGGCGTGCCAGCGCCCGGCGCCGACGACGACCTCGCCGGCGACCTCGAGCCCCGGGATCGTCGTCGTCCCCGGCGGCATCGGGTACAGGCCCTTGCGCTGGAGGATGTCGGGGCGGTTGACCCCGGCAGCGACGACGCGGATCAGCACCTCGCCCTCGCCCGGCACCGGCACCGGGCGCGTCACCGGCACCAGCACCTCGGGTCCGCCGGTGCGGTCGGGATCGATCGCGGTCATGCTCGTCGGCTGGATCATGCCGCCATATTGACTTACGCACCCGACGGGTCAACGTGCCGCACCATGGACGAGGAACCGCCGCAGCGCCGCGCCGCCGACCTGCTGGTCGCCCTGACCCGCCAGGACCTCGACCCGCTGTCGCTCGCCGAACTCGACGCCCGCATCGCCGTCCTCGAAGCCGAGACCACACGGACGCGCGCCAAGCGCGACGACGCATCCAAGTTCCGCAACGCCGCGGCCGAACTGTTCAGGCGCTAGTTTACGCTGTCCTACACCCGGGCGGGTGGCGTAGATCGTGGCGATGACCGTGCCCGCCCCTGCTCCCTGCCCTCGCCGGTCGCGCCCGATGCCGCTTCGGGGCCTGCGTTTCGATCCGACGTGGCGTCAAGATCGTCAACTTCCGATTTCCCCGGCGCCGCGACTCGGCGGCGGGCGGGCGCGGCGATGACGCTGTCGACGCTGCGTTTCGACCATGGCGAGACGATCGACCTGCTGCGCGACAGCGTGCGTGCCTTCGCCGCCGCCGAGATCGCGCCGCGGGCGGCGGCGATCGATGCCGACAATCTTTTCCCGCGCGACCTGTGGCCGAAGCTCGGCGCGCTCGGGCTCCACGGGATCACCGTCGCCGAGGCCGACGGCGGCGCGGGGCTCGGCTATCTCGCGCATGTCGTCGCGGTCGAGGAGATCAGCCGCGCCTCGGCGAGCGTGGGCCTGAGCTACGGCGCGCATTCGAACCTGTGCATCAACCAGATCGCGCGCTGGGGCACGCCGGCGCAGAAGGCGCGCTACCTGCCGCCGCTGATCGCGGGCGAGCATCTCGGCAGCCTGGCGATGTCGGAAAGCGGCTCGGGCTCCGACGTCGTGTCGATGCGGCTGCGCGCCGACAGGAAGAACGACCGCTACGTCCTCAACGGCTCGAAGTTCTGGATCACCAACGGGCCGGGGGCCGATACGCTCGTGGTCTACGCCAAGTCCGACGCCGCCGCCGGCGCGCGCGGCATCACCGCCTTCCTGATCGAGCGCGGCATGGCCGGCTTCTCCACCGCGCCGAAGCTCGACAAGCTCGGCATGCGCGGCTCGGACACGTGCGAGCTGGTGTTCGACGACTGCGAGGTGCCGTTCGCCAACGTTCTCGGCGAGGAAGGCCGCGGCGTCCAGGTGCTGATGTCGGGGCTCGACTACGAACGCGTCGTGCTCGCCGGCGGTCCGCTCGGCATCATGCAGGCGTGCCTCGACGCGGTCGTGCCCTATGTCCACGAGCGCAAGCAGTTCGGCGAGGCGATCGGCAGCTTCCAGCTGATGCAGGGCAAGCTCGCCGACATGTACGTCGCGCTGTCGACGGCGCAGGCGTACACCTATGCCGTCGCCCAGGCGTGCGACCGCGGCGAGACCACGCGCAAGGACGCCGCCGGCTGCATCCTCTATGCCGCCGAGAAGGCGACGTGGATGGCGCTCGAGGCGATCCAGGCGCTCGGCGGCAACGGCTACATCAACGACTATCCGACCGGGCGCCTGCTGCGCGACGCCAAGCTCTACGAGATCGGCGCCGGCACGAGCGAGATCCGCCGCTACCTGATCGGCCGCGAGATGTTCGACGAGACCGGCTGACGCCGCGCCGCCAGCACGAGGCACGCCGCCGCCGGCAGGAGCCAGACGACCCGCGCCTGGTAGCGCGCGAACGGCCCCGACAGGATGCCGCAGACCGCGGCGTTGAGCACGATCGCCGCGCCGAACAGCACGACCAGGGCGACCAGCCGGGGGTCGGCCTCGCCGCGGCGGCGGACTCCGGCGACGGCGACGACCGCCAGCGAGAACAGCGGCCGCCACAGCCGCCAGACCGCGC
>CAXUEV010000123.1:0-5449 GCA_964250105.1 uncultured Sphingomonadaceae bacterium | reverse complement strand
GCCGCCGGCCGCCGCGCCGTCGCCAGCAGCGCCCCCGCCGACCGCCGCAGCAGCCGTTCC
Organism: uncultured Sphingomonadaceae bacterium; assembly: GCA_964250105.1. GTDB lineage: Bacteria > Pseudomonadota > Alphaproteobacteria > Sphingomonadales > Sphingomonadaceae > Polymorphobacter_B. The sequence goes on along the minus strand of CAXUEV010000123.1, from coordinate 5,389 downwards.
ATCGGCGACACATGACGACTTCGAAGCGGTCGCGCCTGCCGTCCGGCGCCTGCTCGGCGACTATAACCTCGACCCGGCATCGATCACCGGCAGCGGGCTCGACGGGCGGCTGACCAAGGGCGACGTCCTCGCCGCGATCGACGCCGGGACGGCGAAGCTCGTCGGCGGCGCGCCTCCGGCCGCATCCGCCCCGGCCGCGGGCGATCCTGAAGGGCGCCGCGAGGAGCGGGTGCGCATGTCGCGGCTGCGGCAGACGATCGCCCGGCGGCTCAAGGAGGCGCAGAACACCGCGGCGATGCTGACGACGTTCAACGACGTCGACATGTCGGCGGTCATCGCCGCGCGCACGCGCTACAAGGACGCGTTCGAGAAGAAGCACGGCGTCCGCCTCGGCTTCATGTCGTTCTTCGCCAAGGCGGTCGTCCTCGGCTTGCGCGACGTGCCGTCGGTCAACGCCGCGATCGAGGGCGAGGAGATCGTCTACCGCGACTATGCCGACCTCGGCATCGCGGTGTCGTCGCCGGGCGGGCTGGTCGTGCCGGTGCTCAAGGACGCCGACAAGCGCAGCTTCGCCGACATCGAGACGGCGATCGGCGACTTCGGCCGACGTGCGCGCGACGGCAAGCTGACGCTCGACGACATGAAGGGCGGCACCTTCACCATCACCAACGGCGGGGTGTTCGGCTCGCTGATGTCGACGCCGATCCTCAATACGCCGCAGTCGGGCGTGCTCGGGCTGCACCGGATCGACGACCGCGCCGTCGTCGTCGACAAGCAGATTGTCGTTCGGCCGATGATGTACCTCGCGCTGAGCTACGATCACCGTCTCGTCGACGGCCGCGAGGCGGTGACCTTCCTCGTCGCCGTTAAGGACGCGATCGAGGACCCGGCGCGACTGCTGATCGACCTCTAGGAGCGCGCGACATGGCCGATACTGATTTCGACGTGGTGGTCATCGGCGCCGGGCCGGGCGGCTATGTCGCCGCCATCCGCGCGGCGCAACTGGGGCTGAAGACGGCGTGCGTCGAGAAGCACGGCCGGCTCGGCGGCACCTGCCTCAACGTCGGCTGCATCCCGTCGAAGTCGCTGCTCCACGCCACCGAGTTCTACGAGGAAGCGAAGGGCGGTCACCTCAGCAAGTTCGGCATCACCTTCCCGAGCGTCGACTTCGACCTCGCCGCGCTGCAGGCGGAAAAGGACAAGGCGGTCAAGGAACTGACCGACGGTGTCGCTTTCCTGTTCAAGAAGAACAAGGTCGAGTGGATCAAGGGCGCCGGCAGCTTCGTCGACGCGAAGACGCTCGGCGTCGGCGACCGCCGCATCACGGCGAAGAACTTCATCATCGCCACCGGTTCGTCGGTGGCCTTGCTCCCCGGCATCGAGCCCGACGGCGAGGTGCTGATTACCTCGGCGGAGGCGCTGGCGCTGCAGAAGGTCCCCGAGCATCTGATCGTCATCGGCGGCGGCTATATTGGCCTCGAACTCGGCTCGGTATGGCGGCGGCTCGGCGCCAAGGTCACCGTCGTCGAATATGCCGACCGGGTGGTGCCGGCGATGGATGCCGAGATCGGCGACGCCTTCGCCAAGATCCTCGCCAAGCAGGGGCTGGTCCTGCGCACCGCGACCAAGGTCGTCGCGGCGCGGCGCGACGGCGACGGCGCGGTCGTCGTCGTCGAGCCGACCGCAGGCGGCGACCGCGAGGAGATCGCCGGCGACGTCGTCCTGCTGTCGATCGGGCGCAAGCCCAACACCGACGGCCTCGGCCTCGAGGCGGCGGGCATCGCGCTCGACGAACGCGGCCGGGTGCCGGTCAACACCGACTTCTCGACCGACGTGCCGGGGATCTGGGCGATCGGCGACGTCGTGCCCGGACCGATGCTCGCGCACAAGGCTGAGGACGAGGGCATCGCCTGCGCCGAGAACGTCGCAGGGCTGAACGGACAGGTCAATCACGCGGTGATCCCCGCCGTCGTCTATACCCACCCCGAGGTGGCGACCGTCGGCCGCACCGAGGAAGAGCTCAAGGAGGCAGGCGTCGACTATAAGGTCGGCAAGTTCCCGTTCCTCGCCAACAGCCGCGCCAAGGCCAATCGCGACACCGAGGGGTTCGTCAAGATGCTCGCCGATGCCGCCACCGACCGTGTTCTTGGCGTTCACATCATCGGCTCGGTCGCCGGCACGATGATCGCCGAAGCCGCGCTGGCGATGGAATTCGGCGGCTCGTCGGAAGACGTCGCCTACAGCTGCCACGCCCACCCGACCCACTCCGAGGCGCTCAAGGAGGCGGCGATGGCGGTCCGCGGCAAACCGATCCACATGTGACCGGTCGATGACCCCGGTCGGGTTCGCGGCCGGCCTCGCCGTCGCCGACATCCGACCGGTGCTGGCGGTGCTCGACTATGCCGGGGTCGCGGTGTTCGCCCTCTCGGGTGCCTTGGCGGCGGCGAAGATCAAGCAGACGATCGTCACCTTCGCCTTCTTCGCCGCGGTCACCGGCATCGGCGGCGGCACGCTCCGCGACCTGCTCATCGGCGCGCCGGTCTTTTGGGTCCAGCGCAGCGACTATCTCGGCATCTGCCTGATCGCGGCGGCGTTGGTGTGGCTGGTACGTGCCGACCGGTGGCAATTGCGCGCGTTGCTGTGGCTCGACGCGATCGGCATGGCGGCCTATGCGGTTGTCGGCGCGGCGAAGGCAGCGTCCTACGGCGTACCGCCGGTGGCGCAGATCGCGATGGGCGTGCTGACGGCAAGCTTCGGCGGGGTCATCCGCGACCTTCTCGCTGGGGAGCCGTCGGTCCTGCTGCGCCGGGAAATCTATGTCTCGGCGGCGGCGCTCGGTGCCGGCATCTATGTCGCCGCGCGGCTTGCCGGTGTGGCGGAAATTGCCGCCGAAGCTGCCGGCATCGCGGCTGGCTTCGCCCTGCGGGCAGCGGCTTTACGCTTCGATCTTGCGCTTCCCGGATACCGCGACTGACTCAGCCGCCGCGCTGCGGCTGGACCAGCTTCCTCTCGGCGCGAAGCACAGCGGCACCATACGGCGTCTGCGCGGCGTAATAGGCCGACACCGCCCCGATCTCGCGGTCGGTAAGCGTCTTTGCCACCGACACCATCGGGTTGTACTTGACCGAATTGCCCCTGCCGCCGGCGCGGAACAGGCGCATCTGGTTGACCATATAGTCTTCGTTCTGGCCGTTGAGCCGCGGGTACGAACGAACATCGGCGTCGGCAAGGGCATGGCAGCCGCTGCATGCGCCGATCTTGCGCTCGCGGATGCCCTCGAGCGCAATCTGTCGTCCGAGCGCGACGTCGGCCGGGCCGACGGCGAAGGTCGCCGCCGCGAGCGACTTGGCCTTCGGCTGGCTGGCGTAATAGACCGCAAGCCTGTCCATCTGCGACGGTGACAGCTGCGCAGCGACCGTCTGCATATAGGCACTTTTCCGCCGCCCGGAGGCAAACGCGTCAAGCGCGCTGCGCATATACTGCGGGCTGAGCACGGCGAGATTGGGGAAGGCACCGACCGCGCGTCCGGTCCCCGTGGCACCGTGGCAGCGCGCGCAGGCCGTCAGCGGATCGCCCGTCTGGCCGAACTCGTTAGGCCCCGACGCCGGATATTCGTAGCGGTTATGATTACCCTGCGGGATAGACGAATTGTGGCTGGTATAGACGGCGAGCTTCGGCGAGGAGCCGAAGTCGATCCGCGACAGTGCCGGCGGCGCGTCGCCGGCTTCGCCGAACGCGACGCGACGGTAGACGTCGTACTGGAGCTTCGGCAGCGTCTTGACAAAGCCGACCATCGACCAGATCTCGTCGTCGCGCACCTGCGTCGGCCAGCCGGGCATCGCGCTGTATTTAACGCCGTGCTTCAGGATCCAGAAGATTGCCTTGTCGTCGTCGTCGGCGATCTGCTGCGGCAGATATGGCGGCCGGGGGGTCATCGCCAACGCGATCGGGCTCTGGCCGAGGCCGGGGGTGCCGTGGCAGTTGGCGCAGACGTTGGCGTAATGCGCCGCTCCCAAGGCGATGCGGTTGGGGCTGTTGAGGTCCGCCGGTGGCGTCAGGTCGCTCGAATGAAAGGCGACCGAACGACGGAAGACGAAATGCAGGAAGCTGGCCCACGGCTGCGGATGCGGCGTCGTCGCCGCGAGGTTGAACACGCCAGTCAAGACGACCAGCACCGCGACCCCGATCCCGACGACGCCCGCGGCCAGCAAAGGTCCGAGCCACTGGTAGAGCCGCCGGGGGAATAGGTCGCGGAGCATGCAGCCTCCTGTCGCGTCCAACGTGAACCCGCCCGATCACCTGCGGTTCCGCCCCCGTACCTGTCACCGTGTCGCAGCGTATCGCCCTAAGTCCAGCCTTCCGACGGCCGTAAACCGGGCATGGTCAGCGTTCTCACCACGCTCGGTATCGGCTCGGGGATCGACACCGCCACGCTCATCGACAGCCTGGTCAAGGCCGAACGCGATCCCCGCGATACCGCCCTGACCGCGCGAAGCACCAAGGTCGACGCGCGGATTTCGGGACTGGCGCAGGTCCGGTCGGGCCTTAACGCGCTCGTCGCGGCGCTGGCGGCGCGAACCCGCGGCGGCGCGCTCGGGCCGCTGCCGGGCAGCAGCGACACGTCGATCGTCGCCGCCAGCGCGACCAACGGCGCGACGCCGCTGCTCAACCCGACCGAACTCGAGATCAGGACGCTGGCTGGGGGACAGACGCTGGTCTCGGCACCCGTCGCTGCGGCGTCGGCCGCCGTCGGCAAGGGGGTGGTGACGCTGACCCTGGGCAGGCTGATGCCCGACGGCGCCGGCGGCTTCGGCTTCGCTGGCGGCGCGCTGCCGCCGGTCGACGTAACGATCGACGACGGCAACAACAGCCTGACCGGCCTGCGCGACGCGATCAACGCGGCCCAGGCCGGACGCGCCGGCGTCGTCCAGGCGAGCATCATCACCGACGCCGCCGGCGCGCGCCTCGTCCTGAAGGGACCGACGGGTGCCGCGTCCGGCTTCATCCTGATCGCGGACAACGCCGCCGGCGATACCGGCCTCGACCGCTTCGTCCATAGCCCGGCGGCCAGCGCGATGACCGCGGCCGCGACCGCGCACGACGCTGCGCTCGTTGTCGACGGGATCAGCCTCTCGCGTGCGACTAACAATGTCAGCGATCTTATCGACGGCGTCACGCTTGACCTGCGCAGGGCTGCCGCCGGCACCGTCGTGACGATCGCGGCGACGCGCGACGCCGACGGGCTGAAGACCGCGGTGCGCGACCTCGTCTCGGCGCTGAACGCGCTCAACACGCTGACCGGCGACCTCGTCCGCGCCAGCAGCAACGGGGTCGATGCCGGCGCGCTCGCCGGCGACGGGACGATGCGCCGCCTGCGCAGCCAACTCGG